>QWQG01000220.1 GCA_003670925.1 Planctomycetota bacterium
CAAGCCGGAATGAGTATCGGCATGATGCTGATCAGCGTCGAACTGCTGATTATGCTCTGCATTCTGTTGTTCATTCCAGGCAACTACGCCGGGCCCTGTTTCATCGGATTTGCGATCGGTGAAAGTCTGGGAGCAGCCGCGTTACGAATTGCCGGCGGGATCTTCACGAAGATTGCCGACATCGGCTCTGATCTGATGAAGATCGTCTATGGCATCAAAGAAGATGATGCGCGAAATCCGGGAGTGATCGCGGACTGCACAGGCGACAATGCGGGCGACTCCGTAGGGCCCAGTGCGGACGGATTTGAAACTTATGGCGTCACGGGAGTGGCGTTAATCACGTTCATTCTGCTCGCCATTAATCCTGAAAGCGTCAAACTGATCGCCGGCGATGCTGTTAATTACCACGAAGGACTGCAGGTGCAGTTGCTCGTCTGGATTTTTGTGATGCGTGTGATGATGGTGGTGGCTTCGGCCGTGTCGTACTTTGTGAACGAAGCGCTGACGCGTGCCCAGAGCCTGAATGCGGACAAGATGGAATTTGAAGCACCTCTGACACGGCTGGTCTGGATCACATCGATCGTGTCCATCGTGATGACATATGCGATTTCTTGGGTCACAATCGGACCGCCCGCAGCGACAGGGCCACTGGCCGGTAATGCATCCCTGTGGTGGATTCTGTCATCCATTATTTCCTGCGGTACGCTGGCTGGGGCCGTGATTCCAGAATTTGTCAAGATCTTTACGTCCACGAAATCTGCCCATGTGAAGGAAGTTGTCCGGTCTTCCGAAGCGGGCGGACCGTCACTGAATATCCTGTCCGGACTGGTGGCAGGGAATTTTTCCTGCTACTGGCTGGGGTTGAGCATTGTGGGTTTGATGACTGTGGCGTATGCGTTTTCACTGCATGGTCTGGAAACCTTTATGCAGGCACCGAGTGTATTTGCATTCGGGCTGGTGGCATTTGGATTCCTTGGCATGGGGCCCGTGACCATCGCTGTCGATTCCTACGGGCCGGTCACGGATAATGCGCAGTCGGTTTTTGAATTGTCACTCATCGAAAGTGAACCCAACATTTCGCAGGAGATCCAGAGGGACTTTGGCTTCACGCCGGTCTTTGAGCGTGCCAAGCATCTGCTGGAAGAGAACGACGGAGCGGGCAACACATTCAAAGCGACGGCTAAACCCGTGCTCATCGGCACAGCGGTCGTGGGTGCGACCACGATGATCTTTTCGATCATCATGAATCTGACTGAACAACTGACCACAGATCTTGATAAACTCTCGCTCCTTCACGCTCCGTTCATGCTGGGATTAGCGACGGGGGGCGCTATTGTTTATTGGTTTACCGGCGCCTCGATTCAAGCCGTCACCACCGGTGCTTACCGCGCGGTTGAATTCATTAAGGCCAATATCAAACTGGATGGTGTAACGAAGGCATCTGTAGAAGACAGCAAAAAAGTCGTCGAAATCTGCACTATTTACGCTCAACGAGGAATGTTCAACATCTTCTTGTGCATCTTCTTTATCACCTTGGCGTTTGCCTTTGCGGACCCATTTTTCTTTATCGGTTATCTTGTGTCCATTGCGATTGCCGGACTGTACCAAGCCATCTTTATGGCGAACGCGGGTGGTGCGTGGGACAACGCCAAGAAGATCGTTGAAGTCGATATGAAGGAAAAGGGGACTGCGTTACACGCCGCCACGGTCGTGGGTGATACCGTCGGCGACCCGTTCAAAGACACGTCGTCCGTGGCTCTGAATCCGGTCATCAAGTTCACGACTTTGTTTGGTCTGCTCGCTGTGGAACTCGCGGTGAGTATTTCGAAAGAACAGACAGCACTCGACTTCCACGCAAGCACCGGAATCTCGCTGAACATGGTGATTGCCATTGTGCTGTTCGTGATCGCTTCCTGCTTCGTGCATCGATCATTCTACGGGATGCGCATCGGTGAAAAAGCATAGCGACGTGTTGATTTGTACTCCGCGCGGCCAGAAATGAGTCTGGTGAGCGGAGCGGCGTGAGCCCTCCGGTACCTCGTTCTTGTACCGGCAAGCTGACGCATGCCGCTCGCTGATTGTCTCTCTCAGGAGCCAGGAACGATGCCCAACTGTTTCTACTGACGACTGAAAACTGACTACCGACGCCTCTTAACCCCGCAGGAGCAACAGCCATGCCTGATAGTTTTCGAACGCGACTTCGCCATGGCGAACGCCTGCTCGGCACCATGGTCACGCTGCCGACTGCGTCCACGGCGGAAATCCTTGCCGACGCAGGCTTCGACTGGCTGTTCATTGACGGCGAGCACGGACCACTCGATACAGCGGATGTCCTTGGCATCCTACAAGCCGTGAGTCATCGGATTGCGTGTATCGTGCGTGTCCCGGCGTGCGACGAAGTTGCTATTAAGAAGGTCCTCGATCTTGGAGCGGCAGGCATCATCGTGCCGCAAGTCAACACTGCCGACCAAGCTGCAGACGTTGTCCGATATGCACGCTACGCACCGGAAGGAAGTCGCGGTGTGGGTCTGGCTCGCGCCCACGGTTACGGATTTCGCTTTGCCGAATACGTCGCCAGCGCGAACGCCGACATTTCGGTGATTGTGCAGGCGGAGCACCGGTCAGCGGTGGAAAACATCGACGCAATCGTCAAGGTTCCGGGCGTCGATGCCGTCCTGCTCGGACCGTACGATTTGTCGGCCAGCTACGGCAAGATGGGCCAGATTTCAGATCCCGAAGTGCTTCACGGAATTGATCGCATTACGCAGGCTTGTCAGGCCGTTCAAATGCCGCTGGGTTATTTCGGCATCTCATTCGACGCCGTGAAACCGTGGATGGACAAGGGTTATTCGCTGGTTGTGGCCGGTGTGGATGTCCTGTTTCTCGGCAACGGCGCACGACGCATGTTCAAAGATCTTCAAAGCGTCCCGCCGCAACCGTAAGCCGATTTCGCCGAAATCAGCGTGACTTGTCCGGCAATCGAAACTGCACGCGGTTGGCATTGGCTCGGTTAACGCGTGCCCAGCGTGTCGCGATTGTTCTATTTGAGATTTTGTATTTGAAATTTCAAATTTTTTATACGAAGCGTGGAGCGTTGCCCAAGCGGTTAAACGAATGTGCCATCCTCAACTGCGTGCCGTCGAAACACCGATTGCAGCGAAATCGCTTTACTTCAATATCTTTTGGATCGCTGCCACCAGGTCTTCCGCTTCCAGCGAGGTTGAACTTACCTTTCCCTGAGCATCCACCAGCCAGACAGTCGGGCTTTGGGCGATTCTCCAGAAGCGGACGAGCGGGCTGTTCCAGGGTCATCGCACTTCTGCCCTATCTGGATCAAACGACACTCCAAAATACGTTTGATTTGCATCAGCCGATCGACGCAGAAGCGAATCGAAAGGCACGCAGCACGGTGTTGAGCGTCATGAAATGCCCGACCGATGCCTACAACAGCTCGCCCTATGAACGCGCTCTTCTGGCCGGGACGAGCGGACATTCGTATGCCCGCGGAAACTATGGGTTCAACGTAGGCCCAAACCGAGTATGTTTTCGTTTTCAAGCCGGGTGTACTGACGGCTTCGATACAGGAACAAGCGATCTGATCAATACAAATGCCACGGTCTCGGGCAGCGGTATTGGTGGGATCAACGTCTCATTCGGGTTCAACAAGTTTCCGAATGGGCTCTCCAACATCGTGGCGATCGACGAAATCCGGGCCGGGATCGAACCCCTCGACCCTCGCGGAACCTGGGCATTGGGAATGCCCGCCGCAAATATGACGGCTGTCGGGTTTCCAGGACCAAATCCTGAAATCCCGGATGGAATCACGTCCTGCACCATGTTGACGTTGAAGTATTCAACGGCAGAACTGATGCGACTAGGAATGCCATGCAGCGATGCGCCGATCCCGGCGAACTTCGCAGCGGCAGCTCGATCCATGCATGGGGGATTGGTGAACACCCTGCGGTTGGACGGCTCGGCGAGCGCGGTGCAGAATAGCATTGACAGTGACGTTTGGCTGCAATTGCACTCCAAAGATGCCAGATGAAGTTACTTCAGTAACTTCTGAATCGCGGGCACCAATTCAGCGGCTTCCAGTGAGGTCGAAAGTACTTTCCCTTCCGCATCCACCAACCAGACGGTCGGGCTTTGGGCAATTCCCCAGAAGCGGACAAGCGGGCTGTTCCATGATCGTTGTTCTCCCTGCGTGAAAAAGATCTGCTGGCCGGGGACCTTGTGATTTTCCAGATACGCATTTAGCGTCTCTTCGTCTTCATCCAGCGCGACGCCGACCAGTCGCAGTTTCGATGAGGGTAGAGCGGTACTGATCTTTGCCAGGACAGGCAATAAATCCGTCGTGAACTCGTCGCTCTCTGAATCCCAGAAAAAGATGACAGTGGGAATTCCGCTGAAGTCATCGGACGTCACGAAACCGCCCTCCAGTGTCGGGCCGGAAAACTGCGACAGTGTTTGTCCCGCCAGAGCCATGCGACGCAGCGACGCTGACGCTTCCTGACCTTGGTCTGTTGTCGCAAATTTTTCAGCGAGGGCGGTGTAGCACAGGCGCGATTCCGTTAGCAGCCGAGTGGACAATTCTTTGTCAGGACTGGCCAGTGACTGAAGTTCGCAGCTGCGTGCTGCCCCAAACAGGAGACTCGCAGCGCGCGGTGCCTGTTCGGGAAATCGATCGGCGAATTCCCGAGCCCAACGCGACAATGTTTCAAACCACACTGGCTGAGATTTGCCCATGAGTCCGGCTTTCGTGTGGGCAAATCTCGCGATGTAGTACACACCTTCGGCAGCTGCGATTGACTTGTCGTCGCGTTCATTCAGTGCCTGGACGTCGGCGTAAAACAGATCGACGTCCTCCTGCGTTCCAGCCAGAGCCATCTGGAAGCGGGCCTCCAGAAGTTGTCCGACAGCAAGGTGAAACTGCGGCTTACGGACTTCTTCGTGCATGGTCAGCCGGAGCACTTTTGTTGCCATGTCCACGATCCGTTCGTTGCGTTCACGGCGAGTTTTCCGGGCTTCGGCAAGATCTGTCGGTACGGGTGAAATTCGGAGTTGTTGAATTTCACGCAGTGTTTGAGTTGCTTCGTCGTCGGGGAACGGAGACTTCTCACCATTCTCTGAATCGGATTTCAATCCGTCGAGTTTGGGGGATTTGTCGGCCGTGTCGATACTAGCCACGACGCCCGAATTGCGAAGATTCGTCGGAGTCTCGCCGGCATCTGCCGTTTTGACTGCGTCGACGGTACCTGTTTTGGCCGAACTTGGTTCTGGAGATCCAGCGCCACATCCCGAGACGATCCCAGTCACCAGCATGACACTGGACAGCCGTAAAAATTTGGACATCGGCATTAAAGTCGATCCTTCGCAACGTTGGTTGTGAACTCACATTCCGCTGGGTTTTGTAGAGAAAACGGCCGTTCAGGAAAATACGAGTCTGCAAAGGGCACAATTTGCTCGAGTTCCGGAGGGTGCTTTGTGGCAAAACGGGGTAACTTTCATTAGTTCTACGTTCTCAGACCGGGAATTTTTTTGCACCCAACATCCGAGGAAGACCAAACATGGAAATCGATCCGAGCAAACTGCATGTGCTAGCGATTCACGCGCATCCGGACGATATTGAGTTCCAGTGTGCCGGCACGTTGCGGCGACTCCGAAAACTAGGTTGTCGAATTTCCGTCGCAACAATGACGCCCGGCGACGGTGGCAGTGCAGAATACAACGCCGAAGAAATTTCCGCGATCCGACGCGAGGAGGCGCGCCGTGCCGCAGTCATTCTGGAAGCAGAATGCTCGTGTCTTGAATTCCGTGACTTATCGATCGTGTTCGACAACGACAGCCGCCGCCGGATGACGGAGTTCCTCCGCCGCACCGCACCGCACATCATTCTGACTGCTCCGCCGCTTGACTACATGCACGACCATGAGATCACGAGTGCTTTGGTGCGAGATGCGTGTTTCAATGCGTCTGTGCCAAATTATCGCACCTGTCAGTGGGATCCAGCGCCACCGACCTTAAAAATTCCGTGGCTCTACTATGTTGATCCCGTGGAGGGGACGGATCATTTCGGAAATCGTATTGGACCGGACTTCGTGGTGGATATTTCGGCTGAGATGCCCGCCAAACTAGAAGCTCTGGCCTGCCACGCCAGTCAGCGTGAGTGGCTTCGGCGACAGCACGGAATGGACGAATACATGGATGCCTGCGAACGCTGGAGTCGCCAGCGCGGCGGTGAAATCGGCGCTCAATATGGCGAAGGATTTCGGCAATACAAAGGCCATCCACATCCGGTGAAAAACATTCTGGGTGAATTGCTTGGAATGCAGTAGGCCAGACATTTACGCCACGTCTACTGGCGAGGATTTGCTCTTGATGTGAAAATTCTCCGGCAATTATCCTCCGCAGGCAAGGAGGTGTGATGCTGAGATTTCAGACTCGCGTTCGCACGTCTGATCCGCCGCTGGCATCGGGGTTGACCCCAATTCCGAAAAACTCCCATGGCACTTCATCAATAGATTCGCAAGAATCTGGTTGTGCGGTATGCTAACGACCGAATTCTGGACAAGACCGTTCGCTTCTGATCTTCGACCGCGAGATACGTTTTCCATGACAGACACAGCCTCGATTCCAGCCGCCAACTCTGTCGACGCGGCAGAACTTTTTTCGTCGCAGGAAATCCAGCAGTTCGGCGTCGATGACGTAACCGCTGGCGGCGCGATTGGAAAAATGCTGTCGGCGTTGTTCCTGTACACCGTGTTTGCCATGGGGATTGCTGGCTGGTGGACGTACTCGTCAATCATTGCGGATAAAGCTGCGGATAAAGCTGCGGCGGAAAGTCAGCACAGCAGTCAGGAACACGTCGATGATCATAATCACGATCACCAGCCTAACTGAGAGTCTCCATTCGAAGATTACGTGCGGGACGCTCCGCTGAGCGGGGCTTGAGGGATTTCACGCAATCGTGCGTGTTCCGTTGCAACCGTGCGTGTCGAGTCGCTTCAGTGCATGCAGCTACCAAGAACTGCCTAAGGATTGAGCCCGCATTTAGATCGTTTGAAATAAATGGCTTTCCTGTCGTTTCATTTTGATCCAGTGGCTTCCCGAATGAATTTGTACGGCGGGCGGGATGATGTTTCTTGCAACTGGAAGGCTGCCTTGGCGCTACCGACGAGGCATTCGAGGGGGGGAGCAGCGACAGATGATTCAGCCAATCTTAGGTTCTTTTGCTCACAAGCTTACTCTCAACGCTGGCACTTCATCACCGATTTCGGAAGAGTCGGCCTTTCGAAACTGGAAGTCTCGTCGTGACGGAGCAAGACAACAGATTGGTCGTTTGTCCCGTCGTGAATTGCAAGTCGTCCAGCTTGTTTCGATGGGGCTTGCGAATAAGACCATCGCTTTAGAGCTTGAGATCAGCGTAAAGACAATTGAGAAGCATCGCGCGAATGCAACTCGAAAACTTGGGGTCGGCAGTACGGCGGAATTGGTGCGACTGGCAGTACTCGCAGACTACGAAATGGAGACTCGACCTCGGTTTTCAACTGCTGGAAATCACACGCATGTCTCCGGCGTCCACGACAACTGAAGTTTTGCCCAAAGTCGGCAGCCCTTTGACGAGATTTTTTCGTTTTCGCGTCTGTGGCTAGCCTCACGAACTGACGCTTGTACATTCTGCAGTGGAGCGTGAGAATGCACGGCATGTCGTGCTGCACTGAAGAGTTCCGCAACCGCCCTTGAGTAAACTCCCCATGCCGTCTCCACCCGTCGTACAGTATGCTTCGCGTACCGACGTGGGGATGCGCCGGTCGGCAAATCAGGATTCACTCGCCGTGCGTTTGTGTGCCGACTACAACGAATGGCATCGCTGCGGACACTTATTTGTGGTTGCTGACGGCATGGGTGGCCATGCCGTAGGGGATCTTGCCAGTCGGATCACGGTCGACACGTTGCCGCATGCCTATTTCAAACACGACGCACCCACGATCCAAAGCCGCATGCAGCAGGCGATCCATGCAGCGAACAAGGCGATTCATAATCGCAGTCGTGAAAATCGCGAATTTGAAGGCATGGGAACAACCTGTAGTGTGCTCAGCCTCGCCGAAGACGGTGCCACCATCGGACATGTGGGCGACAGTCGTGTTTACCGCGTGCGTCGAGGTTGCATTGAACAACTCACATTTGACCACAGTCTGCAGTGGGAAATGATTCGATTGGGACGAGCGACCATTGACAACGTTGAATTGTTTCATCCCCGCAATGTGATCACACGCTGCCTTGGCCCAGATCCACTTGTACAGGTTGACATTGAAGGTCCGTTTTCTGTCGAAGCAGGCGATCATTTTGTCCTGTGTTCCGATGGGCTCACAAATCATGTGACAGATACGGAGATTGGCCAAGTTGTGGCGTCATTACCCCCGGCAGAATCTTCCCGCCTGTTGATCAACCTCGCAAACTGTCGGGGAGGTTCAGACAACTCAACTGTGATCGTCGTAGGGATTGACAGCTATCCCGGCACGGTTGGCGGGGCATCTCCTGAACTGTCTAAGTCAGCCCAATTCGATCACACGCTGAACATTCCAGGCAAGGCTTCCAAGGCACCGCAGATCTTACTGGCGGGAACTGCGATTTTGTGCCTTCTGGCGGGGATCGGGTTGGGGATTCAGGACAACTCCAAGCTCGTTCCGGCAGTGATTCTGGTCACTGCGTCCGTCCTGTCGTGGCTGATCAGACGGCGGCTGGTCCGCAGGCAATTGGCGGGCGGGGGCGAATGCTCCTTGGCGGGTGTCACAGCACTCGCGGTGACCGGCATGCCGCCAGAATCTTGCGCCGAACCAACACCGCCGCAGCCATCAATTTCGACCACAGCAATCAGTCCTAAATCTCCCTACCGAACATTCAATGCGGTCATTTCCGATGCATTCTTGGCATGTCTGGCAGAGGTCCAGCGTAAACTTATGCAGGACGCAAAAGACAACGCATGGGACGTTGATTTCCAAGACGCCACCACATTTAGCAAGCAGGCCAGTGCCGCTCAACAGTTAGGAAAAACTAGTCAAACCGTGAAGTCTCGGAGCAAGGCCATCGACCTGCTGATGCGGGAGATGTATCAGCGGTCAAGATCATCCTAGAGCTGCTAATGCCTTTGACGGTGGGTGCCACGAATCGCTCTGGCCCCTTTGGAGTTTCGCCGATATGCTACGCGTTTGCGGCAGGTTAAGTTTTTCTGAACTCGATGGACTTGCCCCAGAATTTGGCTGACAGCAGGTTGGCAGCATTAAACGACTGGGAGGTCGGAGTGTTCTTGTTCCGCAGCATCCGCAGACGACTCGGGTCGTTATTCGCTGGCGCGATGCTTCTCATCATGGCGATGGCTGGAATCGGGGCCGTGGGATTGATGTGGCATCAGGAAGCCGTGGATGACCTTGATTTTCTCCTGCATCTCAGCCCTGATCGCGATCAATTGAGTCGCTCCATTTCGAAGATCTCGGAGAGCCTCTTTTCTTCGCTAGATCTGAGACAACTCGCGGCCGTTCAGCAACAGCGGATGACCTATCTGGGGCATGTCGAAGATGCCCGCGTGTCCCTGCGGGAATTTCGCCGGCGTGTGGAGACGTTGCCGGCGCCGCCGGAGTTGAATCGGCAACAGCGCTATCAGGTGTTGCCGCGAATCGACATGATCTATGGAGAACTGGACTACCTTGCATCTTTGGCCGAGGGCTTGCAACCACTCAGCACGGCGGAGGAAAAAGTCCGGCAATTTGAGCTCCGTTTTGAAGCGTCAAGAGCAGTCACGCGGATCCAGCGGTCGCTAGACAATTTGCCGGCCTATTACATGACGTCAGATTGGGGAGAACTGTCACTGCAGAAACAGCATCGTCGGTCGGAACTATTTCTTAGCTGCCTGCTTTATGGGACGGGCACGGTCATGGCATTTTCCGGCGTCATGCTCATATGCGGCTTGCGCTGGATTTCCGTTCCTCTGTGTTCCATTGCGAAAGGCTGCACGCGAATCGCGAACGGTGACACGCGATTTCGACTGACACTTGCGTCGCGTTGGGAGGATGAATTTGCTGATCTGGTGTCGGGTGTCAACTGCATGGCCGATCGTTTCCTGCAAGCGGAAGAAGAATTGCAATACAAGGTGCGTGAACGCAGTGAACAGTTGATTCGATCTCAAAAACTGGCGAGCGTCGGCTTTCTGGCCGCTGGCGTCGCGCATGAAATCAATAATCCACTCAGTGCGATTACGGTCGCGGCCGAGTCGCTGGAAATGCGTTTAGACGGACTTGACGGTATGAAGTCGGATGACGCGCGGGAGGCCATGGAACGTATCGCCATGATTCGCCGTGAATCTCGCCGCTGCGGTGACATCACACGCCGGCTGCTCAATTTTTCACACGGAGATAAAGCAGGCCACATCCCAACTGATATTGCCGAGTTGATTCACGAAGTTCTGGTGATGGTGCAGCATCTAGGGCGTTACGCCGATCGCACGGTCACTTTTGAATGTGACCGCAGCATCGTCGCGGAAGTCAACGCCGCGCAATTGAAACAAGTCATTCTGAATCTGATTGCAAACGGACTTCAGGCGACGACAGCCGGAGGCCGCGTCATCGTGCGACTTCAGGAACTGGTTGATTCCATTGTGGTTGCCATCGAAGATGACGGCTGCGGCATGGACGAAGACACCCTGCACCACATCTTTGATCCATTCTTTACGACCAAAGAAGCAGGGCAGGGCACCGGGCTTGGCCTGAGTATCACCCACCGCATTATTGAAAATCATGCAGGGACAATTACGCCCATCAGCAATGGTCTCGGCTGTGGCAGTACATTTCAGATCCGGCTTCCAAAACGCCAGCCGCAAGCAAACGCAGCCTGATTCTGTGGGATGCACGCGGCGCGCATCCAGTCAGTAACAATTGTGGCGATCATTCCGAAAACAATCGTCGAACGTGATTATCATGGGCAAACAGACTGGATTGACTCCCCAAAATTGAATTATACTGAGGCAGATTGAATCGTTCGCAATGTTTCAGATGGAGACATCACAATGGCCGGTCAGGCCCGTAACATCGTCTTTGGATCGCTAGGAGTCGCCGCGTTGATGGCAGTCGCTGCGATCCTCGACATGGCCCTTGGTCTGCCGTTTGGTGGCCAGACGGTCTGGGATATCATGCTGATCCTCGCAGCCGGACTCGTCATCTACATGGGAATTGATTGTCTGAAAGACATTCGCTGATCGGCAGCATCGAGACGATCGACAATCCCCCGGACACGCGATCGCCTCGCAAGACAAGGAAGTCTGCCAGTGGCCACGGCTTTGCATACACAACTCAAGTCGTACTACGTGACGGCTGAAGACCGGCATGAAATCGTGGTCGATCAGTATCGGATTGATGCGATTGACAAACGCGGGAGGCTGATTGAAATTCAATGTGCGTCGCTGGCGGCAATCCGCGACAAAATTTCACGCCTTCTGAAAACGCATCAGGTCATCGTTGTCAAACCGTTGGCAGCCCGTAAGAAGATCACGACGCTGCATCGTCGGGGCGGAGACATTGTCAGCTCCCGGTACAGCCCGACCCGCCAAAAATTGGCGCATGTCTTTGTGGAGCTTGTGCACTTTGGAGCTTTTCCTCATCCGCGCCTGCGGCTGGATGTGCTCCTGACGGAACAGGAAGAATTCCGCATCCCACCGACCGCGGGGAGTTCTTGGAGAAAGAAGTTTTCTGTCGCTGAACGGACGCTGGTCGAGGTCAAGCAACAAGTGCAGTTGAAGACCGCTGCGGATCTCTGGAAGGCACTCGACATTCAGCTACCCGGCGAGTTTACGACGGCGGATCTCGTCACGGCATCCGGAATGCCTCGCTGGCTCGCTCAGAAAGCCGCATGGTGTTTTCGGAGGATGGAATTCTTCAGCGTCTGTGGCAAACAAGGCAACGCCATTAGATACCGAGTCACCGCCAAACCACGTCGCGCCCGAGCGGCTTGAAACTGGCGAGTCATTGGATGCTGGAAAAATAAGGACCACGGCTTCATCAATTACTCAAGATCGTTGTTGTCGATTGGGATGCGTTGGAATTCGGCAGGGCTTGTAGGGCTGAATCCGAGTCGTCAGAATTGCCGGCGGTGAATTTCGACAGAGATTTTGACTTCTATGCAAAGATAAAGAAAGTGGCTTGTGAGCGAATCATGGATTGCCGACCGGATGCACAAAATCGATGCGTCTGGAATTCGGAAAGTATTTGACCTTGCAGCGACGATGACCAAGCCGATCAACTTAAGCATCGGCCAGCCGCATTTCGATACGCCTCAGCCCATTAAAGACGCGCTGTGCAAAGCCGTGCAGGACGGAAAAAATGCCTACAGTCAGACACAGGGAATCTTGCCACTGCTAAATTTGCTGCAGCAAGATATCAATCAACGCTATCACCATGCGGATCGCAAAGTCTTCGTCACATCCGGCACCAGCGGGGCGCTGATGCTGGCACTTTGTACGCTCATCAATCCCGGCGACGAAGTCATTGTATTTGATCCGTGGTTTGTGATGTACCGCCATTTAACGACATTAGCTGGTGGCAACGTGGTGGAGGTTTCCACGTATCCGGACTTCAAAATTCGGATCGAAGATGTCCGCAAGGCGATTACTCCCAGAACCAAGGTGATTCTGTTTAACAGCCCTGCCAATCCCACAGGAGCTGTGGCATCTGCGCAGGAAGTTCAGGCCCTAGCTGAGCTGGCTGCGGAAAAAAATATTGCCCTGATCAGCGACGAAATCTACCGCGTCTTTTGCTATGACGAAAAGTTTCACAGTCCAGCAGAATGGAATGATCGCACGATCGTGATCGACGGATTCAGTAAGTCGCATTCGATGACTGGGCTGCGGCTGGGCTACATTCATGCCCCGCAGTACGTCATTCAGCAGATGCTCAAACTTCAGCAGTTCACCTTTGTCTGCGCGCCACATCCGGTCCAGTGGGCAGGTGTGACTGCGTGGGAGATCGACTTGCAAGACAATGTTGAGGACTATCATCGCAAGCGAGAATTGCTTGTAAGTCTGCTCAAGGACGATTTCGAAATTCACGGCGGTCAAGGCGCATTTTACCTTTTCCTGAAAGCTCCTTGGGGGACAGGTTCGGAATTCGTGGCTGCAGCAATTCGCCACAATTTACTGATCATTCCGGGTAACGTGTTCAGTCCGTCCGACACACATTTTCGCATTTCATTCGCCGCGGAAGACGATTTGATTCGTGAGGGCGCTGCGATTTTGTGCAGCTTGGCTCGGAATCCACCCGGATAGGCAGATTCAGGCTGAATGTTGGAAAAACATTAGTTTTTCCACATGGATGGACAAATTTCCGGGAATGATATGTGCTAGAACAGAAAAAAGCTGAACAATACGGCACGGATCAGGAATCATATCACTGTCCTCTCAGCGTGTGCTTCAGGCAATGTGGTCGTTTGCTTAGTCATCTTCAACGGCAGTCAGCAAGGGAGATTTTTATGCGTTCTCTTCGTCGAAAGACGCGGGGGTTCACTTTGATTGAGCTCCTCGTCGTGATCGCCATCATCGCCATTCTCGTGGCGATTCTCCTTCCGGCGGTGCAGCGCGCTCGTGAAGCCGCAAACAAGTCGAGGTGTCTGAATAATATTAAACAGATGGTTTTGGGCATGCATAACTACCATGACACCCACAACGTATTTCCCCCCGGTCAAATCGTCACACAATGGCTCAACACCAACGGTGGGCCCAATCTGCCACAATATGTGAACCCGGCCGAGCCTTACAGCAACATTCAAACCTTTGGATACCAAGGGACGAGTTGGATGTATCATCTCCTGCCTTATATCGAGCAGTCCAATGTTTATCAGTTGTGGAGTCCGGGCTTCAATGTCTTTGGAAATTCAGAATACACTTATAACAACAATTTGAATTCGCCGTGGTATTCCATAGGCTACGCGCCGGCGCAGACGGAAATTCCCATGTTTTACTGCCCATCGCGCCGCAACAGTCTGTCAAATAATGTGAAATTCTCGCACAACAAATATCTTGACACGGACGCTCCAGTCCGCATTTTTAGCCCGCCGGGTTTGAAAGGCGGCGGAACGGATTACGCAGCATGTGCTGGATCAGGGATTCTGTTTAACGACATCTCGCGCTCATTGTGGGACCTCACCGGCTCTCAGTTGCAGCTTGCGAACACCGGGACCACTTACAACTACAATCAGCGTGGCGCGAATATTGGAATGTTCTATTCCAACAGTTCTGTCCGGATGGGCGATCTGAAAGACGGGACCACGCAAACCATCATGATCGGCGAAGCAGAGCGATTTGAAACCCTCAAATTGCTGCCGCAAAATAGATCGATCTATCAGATCGCAAGTGATGGTTGGGCTTGGGGCGGCCCGGCAACTCTGTTTTCAACTTTTGACGGACCAAACAAGCGACTGAA
>QWQG01000245.1 GCA_003670925.1 Planctomycetota bacterium
GCAGATGCGCACATGGGTCACCAACAACCTGAAAACAACGCTCGCCTCAAAACGACAAACCGCCTACGCCGAGGCCGCAGCAGCAGCGGCATGACACTTACAAATCAAAACTCAAGAAAAAAACCATTTCATCAGGCCACCCCAGCCCTCTCCCCCAATTTGTTTGCGACCACACTGCAAAGGAAAACCATGCAATCTCCGCAAACAAGTCGGGGGAGAGGGGGCAAAGTGGCGCTGTCCAACTATTCCTAGCCGAATTCTGACGAATCCGGCTACAACAAGACGTCGCACTGATGACCGCCCGGAGTATAACCAGGCATGATTTCAATGCCGAAAATGTCGCACTCCGGTAAAGATCATCGCAATCCCGTGTTCGTTGCAAGCGGCGATGACTTCGCCGTCGTTTTTGGAACCTCCGGGTTGAATCGCAGCCTTGATTCCGGCTTTCGCTGCCGCATCAATGCCGTCGCGGAACGGGAAGAATGCGTCGGAAGCCACGACGCCTCCCTGACTGCGGTCGCCGGCTTTATACGCGGCGATCATCGACGAATCCAGCCGACTCATCTGACCTGCCCCGGCACCCAGTAACATGCCATCCTTCGCGAATACGATCGCGTTTGATTTTACATGACGACACACGGCCCACGCAAATCGCAGATCAGCCAGTTCCTGCGCCGTCGCCTGCCGCGACGTCACAACTCTCCATGCAGCATCCGACTGCGGCAGGTCGTCCCGATCCTGAACCAGCAGGCCTCCACTGACACGACGGTACTCCGGGGCACCTGAATCGGCATCCGAGAACTCGACCTGCATCAGTCGCACATTGTTCTTCCATTTCGGCTTCGTAGTCAGAATCTGAAGCGCCGCATCGTCATAAGCCGGAGCAATAATCGCTTCAATGAATCGACCCGGCACGCACATGGCTTCTGCTGTGGCAGCATCCACGGTTTTGTTGAGTCCGATAATTGACCCGAACGCACTGATCGGATCACCTTCATACGCTTTGTCGAACGCGATGGCCAGGGATTCGCCGACTGCACAACCGCATGGGTTATTGTGCTTGATCACGCAGGCGGCCGGCTGCGTGAACTCAGACACAATCGACTTCGCTGCGTCCAGATCCAGCAGATTATTGTACGACAGTTCTTTTCCAGTGAGCTGTCGAGCATTGGCAATGGAAGTCGAAGAAGGAGCATCTTCCACATAAAACGCCGCACGCTGATGAGGATTTTCGCCGTAACGAAGTTCCTGCTGCAGACGAAATGACAGCGACAAACGAGACCCGAAGCTGCTGACTTCGCCAGCGTCTTTTGCCGTCACTTGAGCCATATAATTACTGATCGCTCTATCGTACGTCGCCGTCATTTCAAAAGCGGCAGCAGCCAACCTACGACGGAACGCTTCATCCAGCGAATTCTGCTGCAGACGCCGTAAGACATCGCTGTACTGTGATGGCTGCGTCACGATCGCCACATGAGCGTGATTCTTCGCCGCAGAACGCACCATCGACGGTCCACCGATATCGATGTTTTCAATCGCATCGTCGAACGTCACATCGGGCTTTGCGACCGTCTGCTGAAACGGGTACAGATTCACGACGACCAGTTGAAACGGAACAATCCCATGGGCTTCAATGGCAGCCGCATCTGAGGCCAGTGTTGGACGTCCCAGAATCGCGCCGTGAACTTTAGGATGCAACGTCTTGACGCGACCATCCATGATTTCCGGAAAGCCCGTGTAGCTGGTCACGTCGATCACCGGAATTCCGGCCTGCTCGAGAAACTTGCGCGTGCCTCCAGTCGAGAGAATCTCAAATCCCAGTTCCGTGAGTCCACGTACAAAGGATTCTAAGCCTATTTTATCACTGACGCTCACAAGCGCCCGTTTGGGATGAGAGTTGCTCATTGCAAAATCAAAAACCGATGCTGAAGAGGGTTGAAAAATCCATCGAAGGCGAAACTGGCGGATACAAGACTGCAAGTTACAGAGCCACTCACCAGCGAATCATGGTTCACACCCCATTCTTGCGGCGGGGTGTCAAACAGGTAACAAGTCGTGCTGGCACACCGTTGTAGCTCGTCACTCCGGAGCGACAATTTCTACCACGGCGTGTCGGGGCACATTGAAATGTGCAGACAGCCAGCTCCGTTATTGGTTCTCACCATCAGCAGCTGGCACAGCTGGGGCCGGTTTGGCAACTTCCGGCATGATGGGACTACGTTTAGGGTTCTGATGGTAGACCGGAAAGTCGATGCCCGATTCTTTCATGCAGACGACACGGCCGGACGTGCTACAGAGATACAAACGATCGGTAACGGAGTTTCTGATGGGCAGCGTCAGGTCAGGATAATGGTCTTTCGTAGCGACCTTGCCCGTCTTGCGATTCACAGTGACCAGTTGTCCAGAAGAATCGATGACGTACACGGCCTTTTCGGTCACGCTCACAAGAATTTTCACGTCAGCCACTGCGAATGGCTCGCCATTGACTGTCTGCAATGGCAAACCGGACTGCAGCCCTAGTCCCAGAAATTCACCTTCATCACCTACGATGTAAACGCTTTGGCCAATCACGGTGATTGGTTCGGAAACTCGTTGCCCCAAGGGATAGGTCCACTGCATTCGTCCGTTCGTGTTCATGCCGATGCAGAACAAGCGGCTGTTAGCCGCAGCCGCCAAGAGGTACTCCTGATCGCGCGTCACCAATGTGAGCGGGGCTGTTGCCGGACTCTGCATCAGGAATTGAAATTTCAACCGCCCGGCTTGAACTCCACTGATATCCACGACAAAAACATCCCCCCGCTCCGTCACAAAAGCCACACGACTCGATCCAGCCACCGGCTGTCGTTTAATCACTTGGCCCGTGGCAAACCGCCAAGCAATCGCCCTCCCAATTCCCGGTGGCAGAGTGTTAAAGCGTTCTAGATACTCCAAGGTGTTTAACGCACATGCAGAGAGAGACTCATCTGATAACGGAATTAAAAAACTGCCTTCGGTGATCACAGGCCCAGCGGAAGGCTGACTCGGAAGTCGATAAGAAAATAGTTCTTTGCCGGAAAACTTATCCAAGGCGTATAACGCCGGGCCGGCAACAACCATCACGATACTTGAATTTGACGTTGCGGGCATCGCAACTTCATCAGTTCGGCCTACCTGCGCTGTCCACATTTCGCGACCGGTCTCAGCGTTGAGCGCTGTGACAATTCCGGCCGTAGACTGCACAAAGACGACATCTTCGTCGTTCACAATATGAGCCACTTTGTCCCGTTCGACGTTCAGGACGGCTTGCGCTTCCCACAGCTTGACAAGCGGCGGTATGACGAGTGCATCGGCAACCGGAGCGTCCGTTGGCGGCTCATCTGCAGCCATGCCTGCGGTGCTCGAAAGGAGAATCCCCAAGAGTGCGAGTATGCGTTGCAGCGTAGTCATGATCGTCCTATCCGCCAGAATTATGCGGGTCATCGCAAATTCGAAATACTCAACCCATCAGAAATTTCCCGCACCGCACGCAGAGAAGCCTGAATATGGATTGTCGTCACATCGACCATCCTAGTCGTCAGGGAAAAGTGAACTCCAGAAGGCAAATGCTGAAATCTGCCGGTTTACATTTTTTTTCGGATTGGCTGACAGGTTCGCTACAGACCAACAGGCCGTCCATCAACCCAACGCCCAGCCCAAGCCTTTTCTCCTTGAGTGCGAATCTGGATTTCGCACTATTGAAATCCCAGTCCCGGTCCAGCCAGCCGACTTGTATCAATCCTGCCGTCTTTGACGGCGAAGACTGTCGGGATCTTCCTTGCCCACTTTGCATTCGCCGTCGGACAATATTGTCGAGCATTGCCTTCGATTGCCGCCAGACCTGGAATCCGCGCGGCCAGACTGCACGAATGGAGGAACGATGCGCCGGGACACGTCAGATCCTGAACGCACAAAAACATGCCGAACTTCTGTGCTGCCGCCGCCATCAGCAACGATTCTGACTGGCCCTTACACGCTTTCAACGCTATGCCGGAATACCCCTGTTCCCGCGCGAGTAGCAGGGACTCGTACGAAATCAAGGCCTCATCAATGACGACGGGTTTGATCGCCGCGACCGCATGCATGTGCGGAGCATTGGCGGCATCCAAATGACGGCTCGTCGGCTGTTCAATGTACTGAATGCGTTGGAAAGCCACTCCGGAAGCTTGCTTCACTCGATCCAAAAATTCAATCACGTAATCAGCAGACGCACACTTTTCATTAAAATCACACGAATAGTACCACGTCGTACAGCCACGTGCGGTCTGCACAGTCGCCGTCACTTTTTCAATCGCAAGGACACGCTCGACGTCCCATTCTAACTGATCACCTGCCAGTTTAATCTTGAGGTGCGTCAGTGCGTCAGCTTGAATCCATTCGCCCAGCGTGACCGGCAGTTTGTCGGCGGGACGATCTTTGACTTCTGCATCTGTCAGCGGATCTAAAGCACCGATAAGGTGATACAACGGCAGCGAAGCCACAGGTTCCCGCAGCGTGTATTGATCGAGATACTCGCCAGCAAACTGTTCGTCGAGAAACTCACTCAAGTCGCGGTTGCAAAATTCTTTCGACAGCGCATTGAAACTATTCAGCTTCAACATGCGACCGTAAGCATCATGTAGTGCGGCATCAACGGGACTGGCGGCAACCAACTGTGCCAGCGGCGGCAATGTTTCCTGAAATCCCATCCCTTCCGCGACGCGATGAGCCTGATGGTCGTACTCTGAAGAGACTTCAAACTCAATTTCCAACGGATGGCCGTAGCCGGGATAAGAATTAAAAAGTTCCACGACCTCTTCCGCAAACGCCTTCATCAACGATTCCGTCTGCGGGGGTTCCAAAGTCGCTGAAGGCCACGCCCAGACGTTACCCACCGGCATACTGCCGTGACCCGTCGCATGTTTGCCATTTCGCGCCTCCACTGTGACATCCGCGTTGATCAAATATGACGAACTGACAACGCGACCACCAAACTTTAACGGCGTTCGGTATTGCACCGGTTCAAATGAGACCTTGACCTCTTTGACCGTTACGTCAGTGGGCTTCCCCTGACTCATTTTCCCATGTCCTCTGCTGAAGTGTGACTCAGAAAGTGCCGGTGTTTTCCACTGGCCGTGTCGGAAGTATTACGACGCAACCCCGCTCTGAAAAGCAACATCACCATTCTCAGTCACCCTCGGGCCTCGAATTATTCAACTCGTCCTCTGCAAAAATTGCGCACCGATTCACCCGTGGCATCGCCCAACTCCCCTGCATCCACCCTGTTGAAACCAAACAGGTGGATGGCATTTTACACCTTACACCATGCTAGAACCGGGGCTAGCGATCTGCGGCTGATCGTGATAACTCGTCTCCGAAAAACAATACTTTCAACGATTGCTGAGTAGTGCGGACTGGATTAGCCGCGCGTCATACGCATGCGTTCTGAACGGAAACCCGCGAGTTGCCTGGCGACTCCATCGCCCGACCGGCAGAGTGTTCTCCATTGTTCATCAGGACTCTTGGAAGTTCGGTTCGCTGCTGTTGCTGGCCAGCGAGATTCGACTTCCTGGCCATAGCGATCAAGGCGAAGTGGCAACCTCGGCACAGGAAAACTCCGTGACCCTGTGATGCGGCACTCAATTCACGAGAGGCTTTTTCAACATGGCCGTGGACCATCCATACACGTGCGACAAAAGTTCGTTGGGTTGAAATCGGTTTTGGTGACGGACTTGGATTTTTTTGCTGCAGCGTGGTTGGCGGACTTCTCAGGTGACCAGTGCGTGCTAATTCAGCATGGCGGCAGAGGCTCCCGTCCAGCGAGTGCTGCGGGAACTGCAGTGGGTTGCGGGGTCTTAATTCGTCGTGTCCGCTGAATTTGTCACGGCATGCCGCATTGAGCTGAGCCATTCGAACGCGACGTCCGGATGGCTTTCATGTCCGCCGTCGAAAATCGTGATCATCGATTCGCCACTATGACGTCGGAGTAAAATCGATTTGCCAAGAGTCTGATCGCGTTCCAGATCGGATGTCAGTGGGGACATCAGTCGCTTCAGCGTGCTGAGTTCACGCATCTCAGTCTCGGAGATCAGCGGATCGCCATGCGCAGCTGCAATGGTATTAAAGGCGGTCAGCGAATGGCGAATGGGAACCGAGCCGGTATGACCGTCTTCGACTCCGGCCCAGATGCTCACAGGCAGATCGGCAACTCGCTGCAGATGGAAAACGGACGACCGATCGCGGTACTCCGCATCGATACCGGCGGACGTTCCAGGAGCACCACCCAGCGATTTCTCGATCATCACAGCATACTTCTGTGACTCACCGTTCGTTGTATGAAATCGGTGCCATGCGGCAAGGTCCGTCGGTCCGACCCATGCCGATACAGCACTGAATTCTTCGGGATGATGCCCGGCCATTAGCAACGCCATGTGACCTCCGCCGGAAACGCCTGCCAGATAGATTCGTTGAGGATCAACTTTCCAGCGTTTGCGAGCGAAGGCGATTGCATCGAGAACATCTTGACGTGCGTATCGGGACCCACATGCTTTCGGCGACTGATTGACGCCGCGAAAATCCGGATGTAGCCAGATCCAGTTGCGTGCCGCACAGAGCTTGAGCCATTTGGAATTGTCCTGCTGATAGTCACTACTCCAGGAATGCAGAAACACCAGCAGAGGAGTGGGTTTGCTGCGTGCGGTTGCAGGAGCCCAAGACAGCAGTGGTTGTCGTTCACCATCCAGCGTACTGATCGTTTCGCCAAGCTGAGTTGTGGGCACTTCGTCAGCCAGACAACGATGCCCGTCTGCTACAGACATTGTGGCTGCCAACAAAAAAATTCTGATTCGCAAACCGCTCATTCGCCTGTCCTGTAACTACTCCACGGTTCCACGTGACGTACGCGGTCCGCAAGTGATCCCGCTATGTTGACTGCCTCAAACCCGAAATACTACCGTCCACCCTAAGCGGTTCCGCTTACCGATCGACTGTTTCCGCTCGGCAGACGCAACCCAACGTGCCACGCTGAGTTGCAATCTTAGAAGGGTCTGCAATCCTGTGCCAGTTCTCTGCCGGATTCACTGATTCAGAAAGATACTACGATGAAGTTCGCCATCTGCCAAGAGTTGTATGAGAAGACGGATTGGGCCACGCAGTGTCGCCTGATTGCTGAAGCGGGATACACGGGGATCGAAGTTGCCCCGTTTACGATTTCCACAGACCTCGCATCCGTGCCGGTTGCCGTATTTCAAGAAATGAAACAGGAAGCGGAGCGGTATGGACTGGAAATTATTGGCCTGCACTGGCTGCTGGCCAAGACAACAGGGCTCCATCTGACCAGCCCGGAACCGGCCGTGCGCAAGGCAACAGCCGATTATCTCGCATTATTGGCCAGCATCTGTCGGCATCTTGGTGGACACCTCCTCGTTTTTGGATCACCACAGCAACGCGCGCTGCTCCCGGGAATCTCGAAAGCACAAGCGGCTGAATTTGCCGCTGATGTTTTCCGCCAAGCAGCACCGACATTCGCAGACAATCAAGTGCTGCTGTGTCTTGAACCACTAACTCTAAAGGAGACCGACTTCATCAACACATGCGATGAAGCGGTCGAGATCATCGACATGGTGAATCATCCTTCAATGGCTTTACACCAAGATGTGAAGGCCATGTTGGGCGCAGAAACGTCTCCAATTCCCGAAATAATTGAGCGTCACAAAAAAAATTGTAAACATTTTCACGTCAATGATTCAAACCTTCTTGGCCCTGGAATGGGGGCCACTGACTACCATCCGATCCTACGTGCGTTGCTTGCATCGCACTACAGCGGATGGGTTTCAGTAGAGGTCTTTGATTACAGTCCTGGCGCGCAGAACATCGCGGTCCAGAGTCTAAATTACATGCGCTCAGTCCTGTCTAATTTGCAGCGCGATGGTGTCAATTGAAAAAATGATTCATCGTGCGACGAATCACTTAATCGCATTTCGCCTTGAAAAATACTATGTTTTTGAAACACCGCGAAATAGCAGATCACAAATATGCCACGCTGTCGTAAGTGGTGGCACTGTGTTTTACTCGTGCGTGATTAAGATGTCGCCCAAACATCGTATCGAAGCCGGCGCGACGTTCAGTGTGATGTAAAGAGGTTTCACAATGCGCGCCGCGCACACATGAGACATGCTTGTCGCATCGTCAATCAGAGTGCTTCATGCGCGAGTGATGATCACGCAATGACTCTCCTGAAATCTAAAAAAAATTCTGAGAACACTCAGAAAATCAGGAACAGTCTTGCGTTATCCATTCGATCTCCTACGATTCCGATCACTTGGTGATTAAAAGTTTCAGTATCAGTGATTCAGAATGACTAACACAACAGTGTTGTCAGAGACAACGGTTTCAAAATCGAAGTCATGAATGCTGATCAAAACACGGACACTAAGGACTGGATGCACGTGGCGAAGGACTTGCCTTACAGCGACTTCAAAACGGTCATCAGTATTGAATGGAATCTGCATCGCCTTGGTCAATGGGACCTTGATGATCTGATGTTTTTGGTCTGTGGTGGTCCTGTTTGTTTTTAAGCCCGGTAAGCTTTGGCAGGACGGCCACTCAAGTTCAACTTTGGATGGAGGAACGTACTGTGGCAAAGAAAGCTGCAAAGAAGGCCGCGAAGAAAGCAACTGTTGCACCTGCTAAGCCAGTCGCCAAAAAGGCTGCGAAGAAGGCTGCAAAGAAGAAGTAGTCTTTTGACTACATCGGAGAATCTTCCGGCGGCTGGTAGTCTCTGACTACCAGCCGTTTTCGTTGCGCCCGCAGTTGTCCGCGTCCGACGCTTGAATCCAAATGCATTTCCTCAAGATAATTGGGCGTGATTTTTTCCGCACGAGTGCTTGAGATGCTTGCCGCAACGACCAAACACCCCCCCTTGTTTCGCTGTGTCACCTTGTTGTTGACAGTTAATAGCAACTTTCTTAAGATTCGCACCGTCTGATCGCCGATGAACGGTATGACAGACGCATTTCCTGTCTTCGCCATGTGGACGAAGACCTCGGGTAGGGAAACCGTCATTTGAATCTAGTCACACGTCGCGTCGCTGCATCCCGTGCTGACATCAAAGCGGGCGCGTTTCCATGTCAGCGGCGGCAGTCAGGATAAAAGCGATTCAAGCACTGCAGCGGCAGTTGCTGATAACCCGGCAGACCCAGACTTTTCAGCAGATTATTCCAACCGGCCTGATGTCTGTGGACAGATTACTTCCGCACAGTGGCCTTCCCACTGCGTCGCTCATCGAATGGGTTTCTGACGATGTCGGCCTGTCTGCCGCATCGATTGCCCTGAAGTCGATTGCGCCGATGTTGAGACTGTCAGGTTGTCTGGCGATTATCGATGAGCGTCATGATTTCTACGCAGATGCCGCGCGCTGTCATGGCATCCCCTTTTCTAGGATGTTGCTGATTCGCCCAACTCACGCCGTATCTGGACCATCAACGACGAGCCACAGTCGGTTCGTGCGTCAAGCATCGGCAACACACAGTGATGCACTTTGGGCATTGGAGCAGACGGCGCGTTGTCCGGGTGTGCGTGTCGTGCTGTCGTTTCTGGAAATGGCATCGTCGGCCGTCATGCGGCGTCTACAACTTGCAGTCGAACGGAGTGGCGTCACAATGGTACTCGTGCGCCCAGCCAGTATCCTGCATCAACCGTCGTTTGCTGATCTACGGCTGCATGTCACCGCAGTTCAACCCGCGTTGATAGGTCTCACGGGACGTCGTCGCGTGCAAGTTCAACTACTGCGTTCGCGTCATGGACTGCAACATTTGGAATACGCTCAACTGGAAGTCGATCATGAAACGGGTGCTGTGCATTCGATTTCCGAACTGGCCGATTCAAAGCCTGCAACAGCGTCTGCATTCTGAAGGCGAATGTCAGCCGTTGCTGGCACTGCATACGGCGGCACCGGGCAGTTCTGATCGCGTCGCACCGGGCATGGCATCCGATGTTGAAGCCGATTGGAAGTCCCTGCGTGCCATATTTCCAACAGCCAGCATCGGCCCTACTGTCGTCGCCGTCTCACGTGACGCATGGCTCGCTGGGGTGCGTCCCGGGATGCCGCTGGCCGAAGCGCGCAGTATGGTTCAACCACTGTCTGTAAATCCTCGTACCAGGCATCGCCAACCGCCACAGCACAGAACGCACCCTCCACCTACAGTTCCCACAAACGATACAGCGCATGTCGCAAACTTGGCCACGACATCCCGTGTATCGTTTCACGAATGGATGCCCGAATCCGATCGTCATGCACTGGCAGCTCTAGCCGAAATCACACGTCGGTATGCACCGGTGGTCGGCATGGATTCCATGCCGCTGCCTGACAGTCTGATGCTGGACATCACTGGTTGCGGTCCCCTCTTCGGCGGTGAAGCGGCATTGGCTGAGTTGTTGCTGCGGGATCTGAAGTTGGCTGGCTGGACGGCACGTATTGCAGTCGCAGATACGATCGCCGCCATTTGGGCGTTGACGCATACGGAACATAGTCGTCCTGAAGTCCGCAGCAATTCGCGGATGTCTACTTCCAAGACATCGCGGCGCACATCATCGCGGTCGACTGACAGTGCTCAACTCTATGAACTGCCGATTCAGATCATTCCGCCGGGCATGCACCAACAGGAAATATCGCGACTGCCTGTTGCGGCTTCACGTTTTCCGCTCAAGGATCTGCAGATCCTGACGCATCTGGGAATTCGTTCGCTCGGACAGCTCTTCCGGCTACCTCGCGCAGATCTGCCTGCGCGACTGTCGGCAGTAGCCGTTGCGCGATTTCATCAATTGCTGTCGCTGACAGACGAATTCATCGATCCGCTGCCTGAATCCAATCCGGTCGCTGCCGCATGGAGCTCCGAGCATCCGGCGAATAGTTTTGACGACATTCGTCAGGTGCTGCAGCACCTAGTGAACAACGTCGCTGAACAGCTTACGCGGCGGCGTGTCGCCTGCAGTGTGCTCACCTGTAACCTGACCTGCGCGTCCGGGAAACAACTGCCGTTGTCAGCAGGTGTGGTCAAACCGACGCAGTCAGCCGAATTGATGTTCGAAGTTCTCAGCCTGCGTCTAGAAACACTGCCGCTTTTCGAGCCGGTATCCGCAATTTCGATGGCCGTACAAGCGGCCCCGATTCCCGTATCACGTCAACGAGATTTGTTCAGTCCGACAGAACACATCCGTCCGCAGGAAGAATTGGCGACCCTGATCGCAAGGCTAAGTAATCGCATGGGACCGCAGTCAGTCAGCACGATTAAAATCCACGCCGACCCGCGACCAGAACATGCCATGGTCCTAGTCCCTGTCATTGCCACCGCCGATTCGACCGCGCGAGATCCACAAGCTGAACATCTCATGCAACGACTGACGGAATCAGATCCGGACGCAATTCCCCACCTCGAAGGCACCCTGCCCCGCCCCCTGCGTTTACTCGCAACTCCGCAGCAGATCGCCAGTCACGATGCCAACCTACGCCCTGCCACCCGAATTTCGGTACTCGGTCAGCAGAAACGCATCGTCGAACTACATGGCCCCGAGCGAATTCAGACCGCATGGTGGACCGACGAACCCTGCCACCGCGATTACTATCGAGCCATGATGGAGACCGGTGGCCAACTCTGGATCTTTCGGGAACTCCAATCCGGAAACTGGTTTCTGCATGGGCTATTTGATTAGAGTAAAAGGGTCAGGCATCAATCCAGCACCGATTGTTCAGAATACGCGGAATCACTTTCTTCAAAAACCGACTGATGTGAGGACATATCCAGTTCCCAGATTGAATCTAGACGCGAGCTATCGGCATCGTCATCGGGAAGATTCAGTCCTGCAAACAGCGACGAAGTCTGCGGCGCGTCGGCGCGGGGGAGAGCCTGTGTTTTTTCAGTTCGAATTAACAAGACGCCGCAACAGGGTACGTCATGGCCTTTGACCTGCACGCGAAGTTGCGGCCACGTGGCAGACCGAGTCACGATTTCGCAACCGCCTGGCATCACTAAAACTGTATCCCCCTGGAGCGCGGCATTGACGCCGGGATGCCAGTACATCGCGGTCGGCGCCTGAAGCTCGTAATCCGAATCCGGTGTCAGTTGATGTTCCATCGCGCGGTAGCCGATAATTTCGGCTTGGTCCGCCAATTGCCATTCTGTCGGCATCCCAAACTTGTCGTAGATGCGACGAACCTTAGGCCAAATCTCTTTCAGCTTCCGACCAGTTCTGGAGAAATACATTCCCGTCGCGTGGATCAGTACGGCTTTTTGATGAGCCGACCACAGTTCTTCCGGAACCTGATTTAGGCACACCGTCCGACTAACGGCAACATGCAGTCCCCAGCGTTTAGCCACGCACGAAACCGTCGCATACGATTCAATCGGGTCTTCACTATATGCCCAGTGACGGTAGCGAATGTTTCGGCCATCAGCACAAACCTGAATCCGCACGGGTGTCACTGTGCGTCGAATCAATCGATGACTTAGTTCCCCGGCGACGGACGCCTCAGAGACTCCCGGTCGAATATGTCCGGCAGAGATTTCAACCGCGTGCACCAACACTCTACTCAGCCGCCGAATGCGATCCACTTCCAATTCGGTGAGCGGGCGCCGCAACCGCACGACGTCCTGCGTTACACTGCGAGTACCGTCAAAGCCCGAATCACTGACGACCTTGCGACCCCGGCAAAGATCTTCAACAAGTGCGCTGTGCGGTTGAAACCACTCGCGCTGCTTCAGCTGAAATCCTAGGCCGAATGCTTCGCGTTCAAACAACTGTGCAGAATCGACAGCATTCGTGGCAAACAGCCGCGCGTCGTCAGTGACAAACAGACTAGTCTGACATCCTTCGGCCATGCACCGCGCCGGATCAGCCCCGGCGGTGAACCACGCGATATTTGCGGGATCCTGCAGCAACAGGGCATCAGCTCCAGAAGCAGTCAGTAAACTACGCACTCGCGCGTGCTTTTCATCCACGTCGGCAAGGCGTTGTTTATCCAGAACCAGACAACGAGGACGCCTTGCGTCATCCGCTTGGCCAGCGTTCATGCGGATTTCTCCCGGTCTCTCGCGAGCTGGTGGAACTTTGAATGCTCAGCTTCGAACTGCAGCCACCGAAATCTCTGTGTTAAGACTATAACGCCGCTCCCAATTTCGCTACCCTTTGATAGCCCGGAATTAGTCGAGAGTGAAATCAAATCTTCTGATTTTGAGGGTTTTGGGGTGAGAATGATCGTATGCAGCATGGACATTCATGTCCGTCGCATGGCCATGAAACACTTTCGAAGCCAAGGTTATTGTGGCTTGACAGCGGTTCGGCAATCACCAACTTCAGGTGATTCTTAGCGCGTATCCAGCACCGGATGACGGCGTGGGAATGGCCCCTGAACTTCGCGTGCAGTTGCGTGAAGCACTGATCGCAAACAGGCATCTGATTGATGACTTTGTGCAAGAGAATCCCTTTCTTCCGAAATCCAGCTGAAAACGTAGCCGTCTCGGACAGCCCTAGAATCGTCATTTGGCTGGCAGCACATGCGAGCCAAAGTCCTCGATGGAAGCGTCACAACGGTGCCTTACCATGCGTGGTGGATTCACGTCATACTGTAGTCCGAAGAAACATGGAAGTCGCTGGCCTTGACGCTCAATGCCCGCTCTAAAGTCGTCGTGCTGTTGAGTGAGCTGCTGAACACGGCGATCTCCGACCGACAAAAGATGCTCCCGTCTGATTCCGGTGCCACTCTTGATCTCTCGCTGCATATTGCGGAGGCGGAAACAATGCGTCAGGCAACTCCTTTTCTACAGCGCATCGATGCTCAGCGGGAACGAGATCGCAAACGCCTTCAGGACTACTATCGCGCGCTGCAGCGCAAAAGTTCAACACCGAACAAACGCGCGAAAACCGTCCCGACGGCGGAAGAGATTGAATCTCGCCAGAAAGCCGTCAAGCTGGAGCAGCAGAGAAAGCTCAGCGAACTGGATGAACGTTACCTGTTCAGTGCCGTGCTGCGTCCGATCGTGCTGGCCGAATTTCGCATTCCGGCAGTTGCCATCGACGTCGAGATTCAGAGAAAAGCCGAGAAGCGAATCTTTCGAGTCTACTGGAATGCGATGCTGAAAAAGATGGAACCCATGTCCTGCAGCCGCTGCCTGCGAACCTCTTTCAACTTCTGGTTCACCAACGACACGGTTGATCGGCAGTGCTCGGCATGTCATGGTTAATGGATCGTTTCAGATCATATTGGCCGTATCGTCAGAATTTCTTCGTTGAATTTCAGCACAGGCCCGAATCGCGCGCAGAAACTCAGCTGCGGATGCGTTGCGTTGTGCCGGGCTTTTTATCAAACACTGCATGCACAGAGCTTCAAGATCCGGCGGGATTTCGGAGCGGAATTGAGACGGCGCAATCGGAGGTTCACTAACAATCTGAGCGAGGA
>QWQG01000259.1 GCA_003670925.1 Planctomycetota bacterium
CGTGCGGACTGAGAAGGATTCAGCCCAAGAAGGATTCTGGCTCAAATGTCACGGAAGAACAAAGCGACGCTGTCGCCGAACACGGAAAAGAAATCAGAAAAATTCACTCATGGCGATTTGCTCAGGAGGGCGTTCACGTGGGTCTTCAAGGACGACATGTTCGCGGACGTGCGGTTGCATAGCACTATCAAATGGAAACCGAAACAGCTTGTGATTCTGGCTGTGCTGTGGGTGTGGTCTGGCAAAAGCACGCTGCACAGTCGTACGGCGGAATGCTGCGAAGTGGAACTGGACTGGTCACTGGTGGGATTGTGGATCATTCAGTTGTTCCCGGTGAAGGAACAAATCAAGATCGATCGACCACCCGAGCATTCGAGCGTCTCGCTGAGTCTGGTGATCATCCAGGACACAATGGACATGAGCCACGAGACGGCACTGAACGGCAGTGTCCTGAGTCGCCAGTGGAGTGACGCCGTCCAGGATGACTACGTTCGCTCAAGCAGCAAGACCGCTCGCTATAAACCCAACAAAAAAACAAACCATCCGCTCAGAACCCCATCGTCATCAAAGCCCACGCCAAACAAAAACAAGCCTTCAGCCAACTCAATGCCTCTCCCTACATTTTTCCTTAACTGCGTTGCCGTGCGGGGTATTCCCTTTGTGCTTCTGCGATTCTGCGATTCAGGAGTGCGTGCGTCGCCTCAGGCGGCGTGCGAATTTGAAAATTACTATCGTCTTGTCCCTTCTCCCCTGTCGTCAGGGGAGAGGGCGGCTGTCAGGCCGGATGAGGGGTCAGAGCACACGGAGGAATGGCAACTGCAATTGTTTGTGTTTCCCCTCCGTGTTCTCCGTGGTGAACATTGCGATTCTTGGCTTTGTCGGCTGTGCTGTTTGAACGCTGAAGACCAAAGGGAAACTAAGGGGGTGCGTCGGACAAGAATGTCCAACCTACGAAAACGACAAAGGTGCATGGCACTGGCGTCATCACCCAGTGCGCGCCCGCGTCACCCGGTGAACTCTTACTGGATCACTGCCGCTCTTCGCGCCCATTCGCGGTTGAAACACCAGTCCTCCTCTGCGCACTTCATTTGTCGTTGAACCCCAAAAATTGGCGACATCATGAAACTTCTGGTCTGAGCATAGGTTTCGTTATCTCGCTTGCAGAACATCGCGTACAATCTTGGCACCTGCCCGAGGCAGATTTGTCATTTGTCGACATAAAAAATGACTCACAGGACAGCGTCATGTTAGAAATTCAAAGTCCGTACCATCAAGGCCGCCGCGCTGTGCTCAAGGCGGGTGTGTTGAGTGTTGCCGGGCTTAATTTAGCGACTCAACAACGGTTGATTGCAGATGGAACCGCCAAGAAGAACGACAAGAGTGTCATCCTCATCTGGCTCGATGGCGGCCCTAGTCAGCTAGAATCGTACGATCCAAAGCCTGAGGCTCCGTCAGAATTTCGCGGCCCGTTTGGAACCATTAGCACTAACGTGCCGGGCATTCAGTTTTCTGAGCTGATGCAGCAACAGGCGAAGTTCGCTGACAAAATGTGCATCATTCGTTCCATGCGTCACGGGACGGGCGACCACTTCGCCGCGGCGCATTGGATGTTGACAGGTCGATTCGGAGCGACTACGGCATCGAAAGGAATTCGCTATCCTTCGCTGGGGTCGTGCATCTCAAAGCTGAAAGGTGCCAATCGACCTGGACTGCCGGCTTATGTCGGGCTGCCTTCGGCGGAAAGCGTTTACCTATACCCCGGGTATATGGGTGCTTCTTATCTCGGCGGCGAGCATGATCCATTTGCCGTAAACAACGAGTCGCGGTATCTCCACCACAGTTACAACACTAAGATTGAAGCACCCCCATGTTTTAAAGCGCCCGTGGGTCTTGATCAGTCCCGTGCCACGGATCGCAGCAATCTTCTGGCCTTGCTGGATCGTTTGCGGCGAGATGTCGATAACACGGGCGTGATGGATGTGATGGATGCTCATCATCAGTCCGCCATGTCGCTTGTCTTTGGCGGTGCGGCGATCGATGCATTTGATATTTCAAAAGAAGCACCGGAAGTCGCGGAACGCTACGGCAAAAATCCGTGGGGGCAGTACACATTGATGGCCCGACGTCTCGTCGAAGCCGGTGTCACGTTTGTGACCGTCGATATGCCGCATTGGGATCACCATTCTCAACTGGTTGAAGGTCACGCTCCGAACATGCGCGCCATGGACCAGTGCGTCGGGGCGTTGATGACGGACCTCGTGGATCGAGGACTGCTGGATCAGGTCATGGTGATCGTGATGGGCGAATTCGGCCGTACGCCACGCATCAACCAAGGCCAAGCTGGTATTCCAATTCCCGGTCGCGACCACTGGGGCGATGCGTTCTCCGTGATGCTTGCCGGCGGCGGCCTGCAGCAAGGTGTCGTGGTCGGAGCTACCAGTTCGAGAGCCGAATATCCCGTCGAACGCGAGGTCGCTCCGCATGACCTTTTCGCGACGGTTTATCGAGCGCTTGAAATTGATCCCACGACTCATTTCCTAGACTTTTCCGGCCGCCCGGTCTCCTTGGTAGATAAGGCTGAGGGAATAAGTGAGATTCTGTAGCATACCTCGGTGCGTTTCACCCCGGTGCACGCACCTTGCAAATCCAGATCTTTCACCTCGGATAAATGATGAGTCGCATTGCATTTCTCACGATGGACAGTCTCGCCGAATTTGTGTCATACGATGAGCTAGTGGCGGACTGCTTGGAGGCGCGCGGAATTCAAGTGGACAATGTGTCGTGGCGAAGCCGCACGGTGAAATGGGATGCCTATGAAATGGTCATTATTCGTTCGCCGTGGGATTACCAGCAGGCGGCCGACGATTTTATTACGGTCCTCGAGTCCATCGACGCATCGGCGGCGGTGCTCTGGAATCCCCTCGAAGTTGTCCGCTGGAACGTCCGCAAAACGTATCTTCAAGAACTCCAAGATCGTGGAATTACGATCGTGCCGACTCAGTTTGTGCAAAGCCCAACGGTGTCGCAGATGCGCGGCATGTTCGAGGTATTTGCATCGGACCAGATCGTCATCAAACCCGTTGTCGGTGCGAATGCAAATGATACATTTTGGCTGCGACAGGATTCGTCCGCTGCAGAACTGCAGCAGATCGAAGCGTTGTACTCCCGACGACTAGCGCTCTTGCAGCCGTTTATCCCCAGCGTCACTGAATACGGAGAAACATCACTGATCTTCTTCGGTGGAGAGTACAGCCACAGTGTGCTTAAGACACCACAGACCGGCGACTTTCGAGTGCAGGAAGAACATGGCAGTCGGATTCAGTCGATTGTACCGAACCCAGCATTGATTGAGTTTTCTCAACGCGTCTTGGCACCGATCCCGCAACGCACTTTGTACGCACGTGTGGATCTGGTGGAACTGCCGAACGGTCAGCCTGCGGTGATGGAACTGGAACTCATCGAACCATCACTTTATCTGTCCTACGATGCCGATTCTGCCGCACGATTTGCTGATGTGATTCAGCGTTTCAGCGCGTGATCTCCTAGAGGTTGGTTGCATTCATCGTCACCGATTGTCTTGATTTGTTCTTTAGAGAGTCGACTGTTGTGTCGCCGTCACACCCCACCTCACGTAGGCACGGATGTCTTCGCAACTGATCCAGAGAAAAAATTAGCCCCAGAGTTTATACTATCCGTACCAATGCAGTACCCACGTCAACCCGTTCATGGAGATTTGTGATGTTGCGACCACTCTTCAGCAAGTCCTTGTGCGTCAAATTTGTGAGCATCGCGTTGATCGCGACCGCCAGTAATTCAATGCATGCCGACGACGGGATCTTTGCCGTGAATGCGGAGCCGGAACTGCTGTGGGAGGGCGGTGAGTTTACAGAAGGCGTTGCCGCCAGATCGGACGGACAAGTTTTCTTCAGTGATATTCCGAGCGATCCAGCGACGGCCGGTCGAATTCTGGTTTTCAATCCCGTGAGCAGAAAAACACATGTTTTCTGCGCCAATAGTAGTAAAAGTAACGGCCTCGCATTTGATTCAGGAGACAGATTGCTTGCGTGTTGTGGAGCCAATGGCGGCCTGCGAGCGTTATGCGAAGTGACGGAAGAGGGACTGGTGCGCGGCGTCTCCGAATTATTCGAAAAGAAGCCGTTCAACTCACCGAACGATCTGGCAATTCATCCGGACGGCAGTATCTACTTTAGTGATCCACGCTACGTGGGTTTTGAACCACTGGCCTTCCCTGGAATGTGGGTGTTTCGTTTCGATCCAGCCACCGGCACCACAACGGTTGCCACAAAGTTCGCGGCGAAACCAAATGGAATCGGTATTTCGCCGGATGGTAAAACGATCTACGTGGCGAACACAGACAACGGTTCCGTTGGTTTGTCGGACAAACCATCCGGCTTAAAGAAAAAGATGTGTCTTGAGGCGTTCGACATGGCCCATGATGGGACATTGACACACCGCATGACGCTCGTCGATTTTGGCGAAGAAGTTGGAATTGACGGGATGACGGTCGATGCCAGCGGTCGCATCTTCGCGGCCGTGCGATCCGAAAAACGATTCGGGATCGCTGTCTACAGTCCAACCGGCAAAGAACTGGCTTTTCTAAAAACTCCCACGCTGCCGTCGAATTGCAGCCTAGGCGTCGGCGATGATGCGGCAACGCTTTACATTACGGCGGGCGGTGAGCTTTATGGCGTGAATGTGAAGATCTAAATGAGATCTCCTTGTGCAGTACCGTTAGGAACTACTCCGCGAAAAAAAACTGGGATCACGCGAAGCCGCGAAAAACGCGAAGCGACAGAGGGACCATCGGCAAATTATTGGCGGAAGGGGTAAGAACATCGGAATGCGACCATCCTTGGGTGAAAACGGGCGGGTGAATGACAGCAGGCTGGCGGAATGTTACCATCGTCAAATATCCTGTCTGAAGTTTTGATGATCGTGATCAAATTGCCGTGTTGCCTGCCAGGAACGCCTTTCCACTCGACTTGACGATTTCATGAATACGCTCAATGCTGCACCTGAATTACTCGCTCCGGCTGGAGATTGGGACTGCATTCGTGCGGCAGTGGAAAACGGTGCGGATGCGGTCTATTTTGGACTGGAAGATGGCTTCAATGCCCGGGCGCGAGCGACAAACTTTGATTTGAACAACATCGCTGACATCATGCTGTTTTTGCATCGACGCGGCGTCAAAGGTTATGTCACGCTGAACACACTCGCGTTCTCGGACGAGCTGCCGCAATTGCAGACCATTATTCGACGCCTCGCACTGGCACCGGTCGATGCGGTCCTTGTGCAAGATTTGGGCGTAGCCCGAATGATACGTGAAATCACCCACGACCTCGCAATTCACGCGTCGACCCAGATGACATTGACCAGTGCTGAGTGTATTGCCGTTGCGGAGCAACTAGGAATTCAGCGTGTCGTGCTGCCGCGTGAACTTTCGATCGACGAGATTCGGCAGATTCACATGACGACAAACGTTGAACTGGAAGCTTTCGTCCACGGAGCACTGTGCGTGGCGTATTCAGGTCAATGTCTGACGAGTGAGTCACTTGGTGGTCGCAGCGCGAATCGTGGACAGTGTGCGCAGGCCTGTCGTCTGCCGTATGAGCTATTATGCGATGGCGAATTGCGTGACTTTGGCGATCAGAAGTATCTGCTCAGCCCACAGGACTTGGCTGCATTCGCGTTGACGCCGCAATTGATTGCGGCTGGAGTGCGATGTTTCAAGATCGAAGGCCGCTTAAAAACGCCAGAGTATGTGGCAAACATTACACGGCACTATCGCGAAGCCATCGACAACGCTGTAGCCGGACATCCGGTGCAGTTTACCCACCGTCAGATTCAGCAGATGGAGCAATCATTTTCGCGCGGCTTCTCACCCGGGTGGCTTCAGGGGTGCGATCACAAGATGCTTGTTCCGGCAACGAGTTCCTCGAAACGCGGCGTGTTGCTGGGACGCATCGAAGTCGTGCATTTTGATCGTGTGACCGTGCAACTCGAATATATAGTCCAAGCCGGCGATGGCGTCGTGTTTGATGGCGATCGTGCTAACAACGATGAGCAAGGCGGTCGCGTTTTCCAAGTTTTCAAGGAACGAGTGGCGATTACTGAAGCGGTCGATTCAGGCCTCGTTGATCTTACGTTTGATCGTAGCAATATCTCTCTCAGTCGATTGTACGTGGGACAACAGGTATGGAAGACAGACGATCCCCGACTGACACAGCAATTGCGTCGCACATATGAAACAGCCGATCCCCAATGCCGGGTCTCGTTGATGCTGGCTGTGCATGCGGAGCCAGGTCGGCCTTTGCTTGTTGAGGGTATGGCAAAGAACGGCTGCGTATGTCGCATCGAATCGGAGCAGTCCTTGGAGGTCGCGCAAAAGCACCCGATCACGGTCGACGTGTTGCGTGAACAGCTTTCGCGACTTGGCGGCACAGCCTTTGAACTCCTTGATCTCAAGGCAACAATTGTCGGGACGCCGATGGTGCCACTGAGTGTGCTCGGGAAGTTGCGCAAGCAGATGATTGAGCAGCTTGCTCGTTCGCTGCCGATGCCGAAAGTTGAACTTTGCCGTGATAACGCGTTAGATCGACTCAGGCACGGGTTGCCAGATCGTGCGACTCAAACAACCACGCCGTTGCTGACCGTGCTGTGCCGCACATTGGATCAGCTACGGATCTGTGTCGAGATAAGAGTGGATCGGTTAATCGCCGATTTTCAGGACATTCGTGAATACCGTGACGCTGTTGAGATCGCGCGCCAATCTGATCATTCGCTGCTGCTGGCAACCCCACGCATTCAGAAACCGGATGAGATGGGCTTGTTTCGCGCCATGCTGAAACACCAGCCGGACGGAGTTCTGGTGCGAAATCTGGGTGGGCTGGCGTTCTTTCGCGATCAGGGCGTTGCGGTGGTTGGGGATTATTCCCTGAATGTCACCAATGAATTGACAGCTGCGTTCCTGATGGAGCAGCAGTTACAATGGTTGACGCCTTCCTATGATTTAAATCGAGATCAGCTGCTGACCCTTGTGCAGTCGGTCCCGCCGCAGTGGCTGGAAGTTGTGATCCATCAGCACATGCCGATGTTTCACATGGAGCATTGCGTGTTCTGCGCGATGCTGTCGCCTGGTACGAACAAAACCAATTGTGGACGACCGTGTGATATTCATCAGGTCGAACTGCGGGATCGGACAGGTGTCGATCATCCATTAGTCGCAGATGTTGGTTGCCGTAATACGCTGTTCAATGCGGTGGCGCAGAGTTCAGCAGAGGTCGCGGCTGATCTCCTGATGGCAGGGGTACGACGCTTTCGGATCGAATTGCTGCGCGATGATGCAGATCAGATCCAGAAATTATATGCGGTTTATGCGCAGTTGCTGTCAGGAGATGTTTCTGGCGAACATGTCTGGAGAACCCTGAACGCCATGAACCGTGTCGGCGTCACGCGTGGGACGCTGGAGTCACGCCGGAATCCGTTGGCCATCCTCTGATCGCAAGGTCGCTCATGGTGGGCCTGTGTAATTTGTCAGCCGCTGGTCTCGTCCTTAAAACTTAACACACATCCATTAGATTTCGGGCATGCCTGCTGCTGATCATCCAATCCACGATTCGCCAACCGACGGTTTCAGTAACCTCAAGGAACTGACTCGAGTTGCTTTGCCGCTCATGCTGAGTGCGGGGACTCAATCGCTGATGAATGCTGCCGATCGCATTATTCTCGCGGGCTGTTCGGAGGACGCATTGGCGGCGGTGACTCCGGCCTCAATGCTGCATTGGACGATTGTTTGTGTGCCGCTGGGCACGGTTCTCTATGCAAACACCTTCATCTCACAGTTCGACGGTGCAGGGCAAAAAGATCGAATGCTGAGTTTCTTCTGGCAGGCCGTCTGGCTGGCGATTGTGAGCGGATTCCTGCTATGGATGTTTTTGCCATTCAGCCGCATGTTGCTGCCACTGTCGGGGCATTCGCCGAATGTGGTCGAGATGGAAGCTCAGTATTTTAATATTCTCTGCGCTGGAGCACCCATTCATATGTTGGGGATGGCACTGAGTTGTTTCTTCAGTGGTCGCCGGCGGACGACGGTGGTGATGCTGAACAGTATGATTGCCGTGCTTGTGAACGCTGTCGTCGCCTACATCCTCACCTATGGAGCTGGCCCGATTCCGGCCATGGGCATTCGCGGTGCCGCGATTGGAACGGTGGCCGCACGATGTGTGGAGTTGGCCGTCTATATCGTTTGCATTCTGCGTGAAACGCGCCGCGAGGCATTGCCATTGTGGTCGATGTGTGCAGTCGATCGCGGATTGTTGAAGCAGTATCTGCGATCCGGAGTCCCGAGTGGACTACATTTTTTTGTCGACATCTCGGGCTTCACGATGTTCTTGCTGATCGTTGGAAACCTAAATAACCAAGCCTTGGCGGCGACCAATATCGCGTTTAGCATTAATGGCTTAATCTTCGTGCCACTCCTAGGATTTGGGACGGCCATACAGACTGTAGTTGGTCACCACATCGGTGCGGGCCGCATTGATGCCGCGCGCACGACAACGCGAAATGCGGCAATCATGGGATTACTGTGGACAGGCACGATGGGACTCATCCTCGTCCTGTTTCCAACATGGCTGCTGCGGCCATTCTTTCTGCTGGCCAATCCCGAGACCGTCGGCGGGGCGGATATCGCGGCGCTTGCCAAAACCGCCGCGTATCTGCTCAATTTCGTCGCCGCGTATTCTGTGTTCGATTCGTTGGCGGTTGTCTTTTCGTCTGCCCTTCGTGGAGCGGGCGATACGGTGTTTCCCATGCTGATTACCTTGTTTTCAAGCTGGTTTATCATGGTCGGGCCGGCATTGATCATCATTCAGTCTGAACATGCGTCGGTGCTCGCACTGTGGCTCACCTGCACGGCGCATATTTCGTTCAGTGGCATTTGTATGCTGCTTCGATATCTGTCGGGGCGGTGGCAAACAATTTATCTGACAGCATGAGTCTCGGACTGCACAAAAGCCAAGCCAGAGGAAAGTCAATAAGTCATGGAAGTCAAAGACCGTGTGATCGTGGTCACTGGAGCTGGTCGCGGAATTGGGGCTGCGATGTGTCGCGTCTTTGCGGAGGCGGGTTGCAAGGCGGTTGTGGTTTCTGATCGAGATGAAGCAGCCGCGGCCAGCGTCGCTTTGGGGATTGGTCCGCAAGCCGTCGCCAATCGTTGTGATGTGGCACTCGAAGCTGATGTGCAACACCTGATCACGCACACAATGGCGCAATTCGGCCGCGTGGACATCTTCTGTTCGAACGCGGGGATTACGGTGAAGGGCGGCTTGGAATCAAGTAATTCTGACTGGCAGCGCATGTGGGACATCAACGTGATGTCGCGTCTGTTTGCTGCGCGGGCTGTAGTACCTCACATGCAGGAACGTGGCGAAGGCTATCTGATTCACACGGCATCGGCCGCCGGACTCCTCATGGAGATCGGTTCCGCATCCTATTCCGTCACTAAACATGCTGACATCGCGATGGCGGAATGGTTATCCGTCTGTTATGGACGCAGTGGCATTCGTGTTTCGGTGGTCTGCCCGTTAGGAGTCGAGACCGACATGCTGGACGATTCGGATCCGATCCATCGCTACCTGCATCTGCATTCGATTACCGCCGCCGATGCCGCGCGGAGTATTCTGGATGGAATTGGACGGGAAGAATTTCTAATTCTGCCGCAGGCTCAGGTGGCCGAGTTCTTTAAGATGAAATCAGACAATTACGATCGCTGGATTCGCGGATTTCAGCGTCTGCGGCAAAAACTGACGCGAGATCAGAATCCCGCAGGTACCTCACGCAACCATGAGTGACACGTTTTTCAATTCCTGCAATTTGAGTGTCATGCGTCGAGCGAGAGTTCCTCGGAAGTTGTTGACCTCGGGTTGCGGGTGAACACACTGCGGTATTTTTCGCATCTTGCCGGGCTGTCATGTGCCCTACGCATGCCTCTAAATTTTCTGCCGACGACGGCCTGCAATTGGCGCTGAATAACCAGCATGCTGGCATAGGGAATAAAGTAATTTCTTTGTGGCTCGTTGCTGGCATGTATCCGCTAACAAATTATCATTCGCTGCAGACTATTTCAGCCGGATTCAAAGTTGAGAGAAATATTACGATGAGAATTGGATTGCCAAGTTCCCCTGCGTCGCATCGTTGGAATGGGTTCCTCATTGCATTTGCAATTTTCGCCTCACCGGTTTTTGCCGAGGACGCAACGGACGTCACGTCCGTGGTTGTCGCAGCAGTCAAGGATCACAAACTTTCCATTAACGCCACTAACGAAAAGTTTGGCGATACCGCTCCCGGGGTTCCCAAAAAGCTGCATGTCGATTACAGCATTGGTGACGAAAAGCTCCAAAGCGAGGTAAACGAAGGCGGGAAGATCGAGATTGTGGCACCCGAGGGACAAGAACTCCTCATTCTAAAGGCCGTCTATGGGCCTGCGGATGGTTCGAAGCCTGTGAGTCTTGAAAACGCGGCTGAAGTTCTCGATACACTTCCCGGCTTTACGATCGAACACATTCTGCGAGCTGACGCGAAAGTGAATGGCTCGTGGATATGTCTTGCGAAAGATCCCAAAGGCCGGTTGCTGCTTGGAGGCCAAAGTGGCCAGCCCATCACGCGCGTGACGATCGAGGACGGCAAGGTCGCGAAGCAAGAGGTTCTGCACATCCCAGTAAGTGAAACGATGGGAATGTTGTTTGTAGGCGATGCACTTTACATCAGCGGCAATGGCAGTCGTGGCTTTGCGTTGTATCGCTGCCGAGACACGAAGGGTGACGACAGTTACGACGATGTCGAGTTTCTTCGCGAATGGCAAGGGGGCGGCGGCGAACATGGATCGCATGGTCTGGTGCTGGGGCCGGACAACATGCTTTATGCCGTATGCGGCAATTTCACGGCTGTCCCCACGGATCTTGTGGCCAGTTCACCGCATCGCAACTACGCGGACGATCTGGCGCTTCCGCGGATGGAAGACGGGAACGGATTCGGTGCGGGTGCGAAACCGCCGGGTGGTTACGTCGCGCGGATGGATTTGAACGGTCAGAACATTGAATTATTTTCGGCAGGCCAACGCAACACTTATGACATTGGGTTCAACGCTGATGGCGAATTATTCGGCTTCGACAGCGACATGGAATGGGATTGGGGAACACCGTGGTACCGACCGGTTCATGTTTTTCACTCGGTCCGTGGTGGTGATAATGGCTTCCGCGAAGGCAGCGCGAAGTGGCCGCAGTACTATGCTGATGGTCTGCCGCACACAGCCACGATCGGCATTGGCTGCCCGACCGGAGTGACCTTCGGAACAGGCGCGAAGTTTCCGGTTAAATATCAAAAGGCGTTTTACATCTGTGATTGGACTTTTGGCCGTCTGATCGCTGTCCACCTGACACCCAGCGGAGCAAGTTATACTGGCACATTCGAAAACTTTGTCGCGCCAAAATCGCTGCATGGCGCCGGCGGAAAGACGCCCCTGAATTTGACTGATGCGGTAATCGGCGACGATGGATCACTGTACTTCACAATTGGTGGTCGCGGGACTCAGGCAAGTTTATTCCGCGTGACATACACCGGCGAAGAAATGGCCGCGCCCATTGCGGCCGACGGTTTGGCTCATAAAAACAGCAGTGACATGCGGGATCTGCGTCGCAAGCTGGAGTCGTTCAATGTGCAGCCGGACGCCGCGGCTGTCAAATTTGCGTGGCCTCATTTGAACAGCAGTGACCGACATATCCGTTACGCTGCACGGATGGCAATCGAACGCAATCCCGTAGACCAATGGCAGGCAAAAGCGTTGCAAGAGAAGTCTCCCGATGCCGCGTTTACGGCTTTACTGGCGCTGGCTCGGCTGGGGACCGCCGAATCACAACCTGCTCTGCTGAGGGCCTTGACATCTATCCCTTCCGCGAACCTGACAGAAGAACAGACGCTGAACAAACTGCGCGTGATCGAAGTTTCGATCGCGCGGCAAGGGATTCCGACCGGCGAGGTTGCGAAACAAGTCATCGCGAATGTTGATCCACTCTATCCCGCCAAAAGCGAAGCAATGAATCGCGAACTCTGTCAGATTTTGATCGCCCTCGATGCACCAAACGTGGTTGCCCGAACGATGAAATTACTCGAGGCTGCGCTGACTCAGAAAGAACAGGTGACTTACGCGGTAAACCTACGCAATGTAAAAACGGGATGGAATCCCGGTCTTCGCCGAACCTACATGTCGTGGTGGAACGCGGGGCGTTCGAGCGCGCATCCGGCTGATGTCGTCAAAATGTTTGAAGACGCTGGTGTTCCGTTCAACAATGGCGCCAGCTTTGGAAACTTCATGGCTCATGCGCATGAGGAAGCAAAGTTCACGATGACGCCAGATGAAATTATCGCACTCAGCGATGTTCTGACAGCCTATAGTGCCACACAAACACCAGAGCCAGCACCGCCTTTAGCGTCCAGAAAACTAGTGAAAGAATGGCTGACAGGAGATCTTCAGCCGCTTTTAGATCAGGTCGGTAAGGGACGAAGTTTTGCCCGAGGGAAAGATGTTTTCTATCAAGCTCAATGCAGTGCCTGCCATCGTTATGGCGATCAAGGCGGCGCGGCCGGCCCCGATCTGACCGCCGTCGCAACGCGATTTAAGCGTCAGGATCTCTTGGAGTCAGCTACCGAGCCTTCAAAAGTGCTTTCTGAACAATATATGAATACGGCTATCGAGACGAAAAAAGGCCTCGTGATCACGGGTCGTATCACCGAAGAAACTCCGGACAAGGTCGTCATCCGACCGAAACCACTGGAACCAGAAACCGTCACTGTCATGAAGTCGGAAATTGAAACGCGACAGCTTTCGAAGACTTCACCGATGCCTACAGGATTGCTCAACACGTTCACCGACGAAGAGATCTTAGATCTACTGGCTTACATGGAATCGTTCGGCAATCCAAAGCACGTCAATTTCACGAAATAGCCAATCGCATTTCCACACGCCCTCTAAAAAACAATAACCGCTGTCGGGCTTGGTCTGCATCCTAGACAATGCGGTTATTGCGTGAGGGTTGGCTTGGGTGTCGATCTGACCACTGTCGGTTGACCTGTAGCCGGCGAGCCCGGCTTAAACTGAATCCGCGTCGCGCGAATGCCGACGTGGATTCATGAACGTTCGAATTGCAGCCAGATCAACCAGCCTCAGAGAGGTCGGCGATGAGGCACTCGGCCGTTTTCCGTCCGCTGACCATCGCTCCCTGAATTGAGGCGGTTTCAAGATAGTCGCCACAGTAATAAACGCCGTCAACGAGGCGCGGAGACGCTGGAATCGCAGTTCGAAAGTGCGGCGGCTGCCCCGGTAATGCGTAGGGAATGCGATAACTTTTTAAGAGCGACCACGAATCGACCTCCGATCCGTACCATGACCTCAACTGACGCCGAACGCTGCGTTCAAGGTCGTCGGAGTGCTCATCCAGTCTGCCAACGACGGACACGCTCATGAGAGCCGACCCGGCAGGCGCGTAGCTCTGGGCCACATTGCTCACGACGCACAGATTATTGATCGGGCCTTCATTGTCGCCGTTCAGCACGAGTAACGAATCTGGGAACGGTGCCTGCGGGGCGGCGTAGTAGATGCACGTGGTCGATCGCGCTTCCGGACAGCGCACAAGTCCCCCAGTTAATCTAGAAGCTTCCGGGCCCTCTACCGCCAGCACAACAGCACAGCAGTCAATCAATTCACCACTCTTGAGTCGAACTCGCTGACCATCTACCAGCAAGTCGACAGGAGACGACAGACGGAGCATCGATTGAGATAATCCGGCCGCCAGTTGCGTTGCGATTGCGCCCATGCCTTGCCGTGGTAATGAGGCATCCCCGATCGCAAAAATTCGGAACAGAAATCTGAAGAACCTACTCGAGGTTGCTAGATCACTCTCAAGAAAAACTCCAGAAAACCACGGCCGAAAAAAACGGTCCACCATGTCGGACGAAAGCCCACACGTTGTGCGGAGATAATCGTACGTTGTCGATTCAGGCTCCTGCCACAACTCTTCGGGGGATGTGTGCGTGACGTGCCAACGCAGTTTTGCTAATTTCAGACGATCAGAAAATGTTCCGATCCCATTGCACGCCGTGGACCACAATTTCGTCGGCCGCCGCCACGGATCGCTCATCTCAACCATTCGCCCCTGCGTCCGAATCAACGCCCCAGGTTCAAAGTTGTGCAGACAG
>QWQG01000234.1 GCA_003670925.1 Planctomycetota bacterium
CAGAACGAATGCCACGCCGCTTGATTCTCTCAACCACACGGACAACAGATTTCCGATCCGTTGGTTTTCGTGAGATCGCCTGGAAAAAAACATGACCGTAGTTGTTGTCGCCGAGAAGCCGTCGGTTGCGCGTGATATTGCGCAGGTGGTCGGCGCGAAGACGCGGGCATCCGGTTGGCTGCACGGCAATGGATACGTGGTCACGTGGGCGATAGGGCACCTCGTGGGATTGGCACAGCCACACGAGATCAATCCCGATTGGAAGGCGTGGCGAGCAGAGTCGCTGCCCATGCTGCCCGAGCAGTGGCCGCTGGCGGTGCTCGAGTCCACGAAAGACCAATTCAAAACTGTCAAAAAACTCATGCAGGGCCGCGATGTCGCATACGTGGTTTGCGCCACGGATGCGGGACGGGAGGGCGAGTTGATTTTTCGTTTCCTTTACGAGGCAGCGGGATGCCGCAAGCCGGTCCGCCGGTTGTGGATTTCATCGCTTACACCCGGCGCGATCAAGTCAGGGCTTCTGGGAATGAAGGACGGGAGCGCGTTCGACGCGCTGGCTGCGGCAGCCCGCGGTCGTGCACAAGCCGATTGGCTGGTTGGAATGAATCTGTCGCGTGCGTATACGATCGCGCAGGGCGAGACCCTTTCCGTCGGAAGAGTGCAAACTCCGACGTTGGCGATGCTCGTCGAACGCGAACTGAAGATCCGCGAGTTCGTCCCCGAGGAATACATTGAAGTTGTCGGCACGTTTGGTGCGACGCCCTACACGGGAACGTGGTTCAAGCCCGGCGAATCCCCTTCCAGCGAATCCAAGCGGCTCGCACCCGACGGGCAGGACGCGCGGACCATCGTCGACCGAGTGAAGCTCGCGGGCACGGGGCGGATCGAGTCCATGGCGCAGGAGAAACGTCGGATGCCGCCTCCGCTGCTCTACGATCTCACCGAGTTACAGCGGCACGCCAACCGTCTGTGGGGCTTCAGTGCCAAGCGGACGCTCGAACTCGCGCAGGAGTTGTATGAGTCCAAAAAGCTCCTCAGCTATCCCCGCACGGACAGCCGTCATTTGTCGTCGGACGTGGCCGCTACGTTGCCACAGGTGGTCAAGGCAATCCGTGGTCTCTATGAGACGCACATAGCCGATGGGACAGGCGCACGGGCGCTGAGTCGGCGGTTTGTGGACGATGCGAATGTCACTGATCACCACGCGATCATCCCGACGACAACGGACCCGACGCAGGTTTCGCTCAGCAGCGATGAACGACGCATCTACGACCTTGTCTGCCGTCGGCTGCTGATGGCGTGGCACGAAGAACATATCTGGGCGGTGACCACGGTCATTACAGCCGTGGCATCGCCTGTTGCCGCAAGTCCTGGCAGGTCCAATATAGTCGCCGCCACAACTCCCATCATCGACCGCTTCCACAGTGTCGGCACCGCCGTGGTCCAGTCCGGATGGAAAGTGCTCGACATCCCTGCACGCAAGAGAGATAACGACGCCGAAGAACAATCGATTCCCACGGACCTCGTTCAAAACGCGTTACTTCCCGTACGCGATGTTGTCATGCAGGAGAAGCAAACACGGCCACCCAAACGGTTCAATGATGCGAGTCTGTTGACTGCGATGGAAACGGCCGGCAAGGCGCTCGATGACAGGGAACTCTCGCGGGCTATGAAGGATTGTGGACTGGGCACGCCGGCGACTCGCGCGGCAATCATTGAGACACTGATTACGCGTGAGTACATCCTGCGCGACGGGAAGTCGCTGGAGGCCACAGACAAGGGCATCCGGCTGATCGCGGCAGTTCACTCCGATGTCAAGAGCCCCGCGATGACCGGACAATGGGAGGCACGTCTGCACGCGATTCACAGAGGCGAGTCGCAGTTGCCGCCGTTCATGAAAGAGATCGAGTCGTATGTCCGCGAGGTCGTGAAACTCGTGCTTGATGGGCCGCGCGCGACGTCCGGGACGCAGACGTTCGAGCAGACGCTGACCGTGAAACGCGGGCAACCTGACAACGCAACTGCCAACGCTGTTCAGTCGCGCTCGCCGCTTTCGCGAGACATTACAGAGTTGCTCAGAGACACGTTTGGCCATGCAGGTTTCCGGCCGCACCAAGAGGCTGTCTGTAAAGCGGCCCGTGACGGTGAGGACGTGCTGCTGGTGATGCCGACCGGGGCGGGCAAGTCGCTTTGTTATCAGCTCCCGGGCTTGGCGCGAGGTGGCACGACACTCGTGGTCAGTCCACTTATTGCTTTGATGGAAGATCAAGTTGCAAAGCTCCAGTCGCTGGGACTGCGAGCCGAACGGATCCACTCCGGCCGCTCTCGTCCGGATTCGCGTGCAGTGTGCCTGAAGTACCTCGCAGGGGAACTGGACTTCCTCTTTATCGCGCCTGAGCGACTGGGCGTGCCGGGCTTCCCGGAGTTCCTCGCCCGCACCAAACCGACACTGATCGCCATCGACGAAGCCCACTGCATTTCGCAATGGGGACATGACTTTCGCCCTGACTATCGAATGCTGGGCCAGCGGCTTCCCTCGCTCCGTCCCGCACCGGTGATCGCGTTGACCGCGACCGCGACGCCGATCGTGCAACGCGACATCATTGCGCAGTTAAATCTTAAATCCGACAACCGCTTCATCCACGGCTTCCGCCGGAGTAACCTCGCCATTGAAGTCGTCGAAATTCCTCGCCCTGACCGCATGGACGTGATCCTGAGATTGCTGGGGAATTCCGCGAACAGGCCCGCGATCGTTTATGCGCCCTCCCGCAAAGACGCCGTCGAACTCGCGGGCCAGCTCGCCGCGGTCATGCCTGCTGCCGCCTACCACGCCGGAATGTCCGCGGCAGACCGTGACCGTGTGCAGACCCGTTTCCTCGGTGGCGACATTGACGTGATCGTCGCCACCGTCGCTTTCGGCATGGGAATCGACAAGGCTGATGTACGCACTGTCGCGCACCTCGCGCTGCCGCAGACGCTTGAGGGCTACTACCAGGAGATCGGCCGCGCAGGCCGCGACGGCAAACCCTCCCGTGCCATCCTGCTGCATTCTTTCATCGACCGCAAAACCAATGAATTCTTCCACGAGAAGAACTATCCGCCGGTGGCCACACTGCAAGAAATCTTCCAGCTGCTCACCGCTAAGCCCCAGCCGAAGCACGTCTTGCGAGACCGAACGCAGTTGGACGAAGACCTATTTGACCGCGCACTGGAAAAACTCTGGATCCACGGCGGCGCGCTCATTGACTCCGACGATTCCGTCTGCCGAGGCAACAACACGTGGGCTCCGTCCTACGAAGCACAAGTCGCACACCGACTCGTGCAATCAGAGCAGATGGCACGTTTCGCACAATCGCACGGTTGCCGCATGGTGCATCTTATCCGACACTTTGGCGATGAGGATGACCCCGGGACGCCCTGCGGACTTTGTGACGCATGTGACTCAACTGGGTGTGTCGTGCAAGCCTATCGCACGCCCACCAGCACTGAGACCGTTATCATGAAGGCAACACTCGACTCGCTGGCAAAACAAAACGACCAGTCCGTCGGCGCGCTGCATCGCAACGAGGGCGGTGCGATGGCACGCCGCGACTTTGAAGTTATTGTCTCCGGGCTCCTCCGCAGCGGCATGGTGAGCAGCCGACCCGATGTCTTTGAAAAAGACGGCAAGTCAATCCCGTTCCATCGCCTCAAACTGACGCAGCTCGGTGAGAAAGCGAACGCACACATGTTGGCCGCGATCCATGTTCCGACCAAGGTTGAAAACCAGAGAAGGGTTGCCACGCAGAAAAAAGGGCCACGCTCGCGCGCTACGGCAAAACCGCGTGCCAAATCCAATTCGACGCCGCGCGTGAGGAAGAACGCGCCGCTGGCCTCGCCGCGAACCGGGAGGATCGACGCCGCACTGCGAGCCTGGCGCAAGGCTGAGGCAACAAAAAAAAGGGTCCCCGCGTTCCGAATCATGAGCGACAAGGTGCTATCGAGCATTGCTGCTTCACGGCCGGAAAACGAGACGGCGCTGCTCGCGGTCCACGGTGTTGGACCGTCGCTGGTAACGAAGCACGGAGTAAGAATCCTTGAAATCGTGCGAGACGCCTGAACTCACGATGGACCCCCACTCCCCCAACTGTATTCCTGGATCTGTGATCTGTCGAAACGGTCAAAAATTCGGTCGGACACCGCACGCCACGAGATGAGCGAACCCGCTTCGGAGGTCGCGACCGAACCGGCGAACCGGAGTTCACTTCAAGGCGTCGATCCGACACGCCGGAGCAGCCAACAATTTGATTTGCGAGGGCTTGGCTCGCGGTCAATTGGCGCAGTCGAAATGAACACAGTTACCCGTTGACGAAGCGGCAGATGTGATCTCGACTGTGATGTACAACGGCTCCAACGCTGATTGCACAGGAGGGCGTGACATGAGTTGGAGACCGTTTCGGGCTGCGGGCGCACTTTGACAAGACCCGGCGGGCATTCGGACACCATACTACGCATTGGGCTGGTGATGATGCAGCCCCATCTATCGCGCCCCGCTGTTAACCAGCCGGTCGATTTGGTGAGCCTGCGGAAAAACAACCCGCCAGTTAACAGCTTTTCTCTCGGGCTGTTAATTGCGTCTTGAATAGTTCGAAGTGGGTCGCTCTGCTTTTCAGCACAGCTTTAACACTCTCCGAAATCTTCAAGTGATTTGCTCGCAGCAGCTTACGTCGATCTCCTCCATCGAAAAGCAGCGAGCATTGTTACGAAGAGAGTTCCTTTCGGGGAGGGGGCAACCGTCCGGCAGTGACCATCTCGCCCCCGTGCCTTTTGCGCTGAGGGAGCACCATGACGTGCTGAAAATCCACGAACTGCATTGCTGGACAAACATCAATGCCACGGATTAGGTCAGCAACGCCTCGGCTTTGCGCCAAAGCTGGTTGATCAATTGGGTTGTCGTGGCTTCTTCCTAGCCACGCCCCTTTAACAGGCCCCGTTCGCGGATGATGATGTGCATCGCCGCACGACGAAAGTGGGGAGTTGATCACCATTGGTTTGAGTGCACAGCGGCTCCCAGCAGAACGATCAAATCTCGCTTCTGAGTTTGCGGCATTTCGTTGATCTGAGGATCAAAAATAATCTATCGATCTTCGTCGGCCATTTCTCTTGCTTCAGCGATGACCTGATTTGGTTTTTCCGGGTCCCTGACGCGTGGACGCTGGGGTGCGGATTTCAGCATTCCGCAGGCCAACATGTAAAGGAATGCCTTGTTGGCGTCGCCGATCTCACGATGACGTTTCAGCATTTCACCGCGATTGAGATAATTGCTAACTTCCGAATCGAGAATCTTCTCAAGTAGTTGGCGACACTGGTCAATTGCTGCGTCAGGCACTGGCTGCTCAATGACTAAATCTGCCGTGCGGATATCGTTGAAGTTTCGGACTTGCTGCGGAATGGTGTTTCCGCTGCTGTCTCTCAACATTGCCACGATGATCGGGGGTTTGGGGGCTGGATCCAAAGCACCGGCCAAACCAACGTCCATGTGTTCTCTGTCCTCTTCACTTCTCTGCTATTCGCTTCACCCGTTTCCTCGCCTTACCCGGAACCAATACACAAAGTAGGACGCGACACGAACTGTTCAAAACCCTGTTTTGCACAAATTGTTGGCATTAATCAGGAAATTCATTCCGCAATCAGATGACAGCGTGGAACCTTCGCGATATGAGGCGCACCTTTCAAATTTCGTTCCCAAGTTAAAGACGAAAAGTAGATCAATGTGTAGACACCTAGCACTTCTGTTGACGCTGTTCGCAACCTTAATAATGCTCACTGTCCTGTCGGAACAATGCGGAGCAGACGAGACGGGTGGGCACTATCAGGACTGGAAGCACTCCGGTTCGATGTGGATCCTAACGACGTCTGACGGCGCGGCGTTGGCGCCTGACATATCAGTCGCGAGTTTTCCAATGCTCGTGAGGTTACACGGGGACTTTTTCGACTTCCGCGAGGCTAAGGCAGGCGGTGCAGACTTGCGGTTCGCAACAAGCACCGGTGAGCCGTTGGCGTATCAGATCGAAGACTGGGACGCGGTGAAGGGTGTGGCTAGCATCTGGGTGCGAATTCCGAAGATCACAGGAAACTCGCGGCAGGAACTCAAACTACATTGGGGTAACGAGAAGGCAACCAGTGAATCCGATGGTAAGGCCGTGTTCAATGAGTCAAACGGATATCTGAGTGTCTGGCACATGCACGATGTGGTGCAGGACGACGTTGGTTCGCTCACGAGTACTGATACTGGTACGACGGCAACGGTGGGCATGATTGGTGTCGCGCGGCATTTGGCGAATGGAAAGGGTGTATTTTGCGGCGACATGATTCCGAACTATCCCATCGGGTCAAGCCCTCACAGCACCGAGGCGTGGTTCCGAGCGGAGCAGCCGAATGGACGAGTCCTCGCGTGGGGTAACGAGCATGGTCAGGGCAAAGTTGTGATGCACTACATGAGTCCACCGCATGTGAAGATGGAGTGCTACTTTTCGGGCGCGGATGTGCGCAGCGGCAGTTCGATTCCGCTCACGGAATGGGTTCAGGTCGTGCATACGTACGAGAGAGGTGATTCGCGTGTGTATGTGAACGGGGTGCTTGACGGCACGACAAAAACTGAGTCGGCTCCACTCGCGATTAAGAGTCCAGCGCGGCTGTTTCTTGGTGGCTGGTATCACAATTATGATTTCGTGGGTGACCTAGATGAGGTTCGGATCTCGCATGTCGTACGGTCGCCGGAGTGGATCAAGCTGCAATACGCCAACCAACAGCCAAACCAAACGCTGGTCGGACCGCTCGTGCAGCCGGGTGATGAGTTTTCGGTTTCGGAAACACAGCTTGTCGTAGCTGAAGGTCGGAACGCGACCATTACTGCGAAGGCGGGCGGAGCCCAGAAGGTCCAGTGGATTCTGAAACGTGACGGGCACGAGTCAATCGTGGCGACGGATCGGTTCTCTTTCACGTTCAACGCAGGGCGCGTGCTTGGCAAGGAAAGTGCGACGCTCACCGCGAAGGCCATTTACGCACACGAAGTCAAATCCCACGACATCGCGATCACGATCAGTGACGACATCCCGGAGCCGGTCTTTAGGCTCGCCGCTCCCGACAATTGGGACGGACGGGAGACGATCGAAGTTGTGCCCCAGATTTCGAATGTCGCCGCGATGCGGGCCAAGGGCGCGGGACAAATGCACGTCCGTTGGACTATCGACGACGTCGCTGTCATTAAGCAAATTGAGGCCGACAAGCTGATCCTCAAGCGGGCTCAAGGCAGCGGTTCATTGCGGGTCACGGCCTCGATCGACAACGGCGGCACGAAGGTCGTCCAGTCGATCATGATCCACGTGCAGGAACCGTCACCAACAAAAGACGTCTGGATTTCGCGGCCGCCCGCCGAGACGGAGCAACCGGAAGACAACCAATTCATCCCTCGCGACGGCCCGGGACGCGGCGAGCGACAATTCGGAACACTGGGGTATGCGGGAACCCTTGCCGCCGCGGCTGATTCGGTCTTTGTGCGCGTTTTCGCCGACGATCAACTCTTTGCAACCAAGGCAGCCCAGCTGACTGCCAACAAGAAATACTCGCTCTCCGTGAAGCTGAACTTGGGGTTAATTCAGTACCGCACCGAGTTCGGTTCAAAGACGGGCGACGAAGAGACCGTCCTGCACACCGCCAAGAACATTGTGTGCGGCGATGCGTATCTCATCATCGGTCAGTCGAACGCGGTAGCGACTGACTTCGGCAACGAAAACCCACTTGTGCCAAGCGAGTGGGTGCGTACATTCGGCGCAACAGACGGAGGTCCTGAAGGTTCGCGGCTGAAGTTGTGGGCTCCCGCGGAAGCTCGCAGTCCCGGTGGAAAATCGGAGATCGGTTACTGGGGCATGGAACTCGGACGGCGATTGGTCGAGAGCGAAAAGATTCCAATCTGCATTATCAACGGAGCGGTCGGAGGTACACGGATCGATCAACATCAACGCAACAACGCGGCCCCGACAGACGTCAGCACGATCTACGGCCGGATGTTGTGGCGCGTGGAACAAGCGAAGCTGACGCACGGGATCCGCGCAGTGATCTGGCATCAAGGTGAGAACGACCAAGGCGCGGACGGGCCAACTGGCGGCTATGGTTACGAGACCTATCGTCAGTTCTTCGTTGATCTTGCCGCCGCGTGGAAGGAAGACTATCCCAATCTAGAACACTACTACGCGTTTCAAATTTGGCCGAAGTCGTGTTCGATGGGCATCAACGGGTCGGACAACCGTCTGCGTGAAGTCCAACGCACGCTGCCGACACTTTTTTCGAATCTCCGTGTGCTGTCAACGCTCGGCATTAAACCACCCGGCGGTTGCCACTTTCCAGCGGAAGGCTACGCTGAGTTTGCCCGAATGTTGCATCCGATGATGCAGTCTCAACTCTATGACCGTGAAATCCGCGAATCGAGCGACCCGCCGAACCTAACGCGTGCGTACTTCACCACCGAACTTCACGACGAACTGATCCTTGAGTTCGACCATCAGGTTGGATGGTCGGACGCACTCATCAGCCAGTTCTACCTCGCCGGAGAACCTGGACAAGTTGCCTCAGGCTCCACGGATGGCAAACGTATCACGCTCAAACTAAAGACCCCTTCAAAGGCCACGAAAGTCACGTACTTAGACAGCGATAACTGGAGCCCCGACAACCTGCTGTACGGCGTAAACGGCATCGCGGCGCTGACGTTCTGCGAGGTGTCGATCGAGAATAAATAGGCGAGGTGGCAGATGCCGTCCGGTTTCCGTCGCGGCTCTTCGATGGCAAATAGAGTTTGCATCATTTTCGCTGAAGCAGGATATCCCGGCGGACGTTTTGAATCATCTCATTCAGGTGAGGCTTGCCACACAGAAATCACCAGTAAGTTCTCGATACACGGTTCATGCCGAAATCTTCCCAATCGAAAGTTATCGCGATGTCTAAGCTGTTTCGAAGTCGTTATCTGTTTTTGCTACTCTTTTTTGTCGCAGATCCGAGTATAATTCAGGCGGGCGATGGCCAACTGCGTGTTCCCCCCAATGACGCTCAACTTCGTGCATGGCTGGAGAACATGGTCTGGCATCATCGGTATTCGATGGCAGAGATGGAACAAGTGACGGGGTTGGACGTAACGCAGCTCAAGACCCGGTTGAAAGAATTCCAGATCTCCGACACCAATCGCCCACCGCGAACTAGCCATGGTTTGCTGCTGTTGCCCTATCCAGGCGGTCGGCATCCGCGGATTGGATTTCTGGACGGTGCTGTCGAACCACAGCGTGAAACGAAACTGAGTGTTTTTTGTCCATGGGACGATCACAGCTACGTGGTGATGGATGTGCCTGAGGCGATCTGGTCAAATTTAGGGCTCACTTATCTGGCACACACGCATGTCCAGACAATCTGGGATCTCGCGGGTACACAACTGGAGCAGCAGGAGTGGCAGATCACAGACGACGGTAATTTTCAGCTGCAGCGTCGCCTGCCTAACGGGATCAAATTCGGCACCACAGCGAAAGCGATGCCTGACCACATTGCCCTGACCATGTTTCTGAAGAACGGGACGGCTGCGGCACTGAGTGATCTGCGAGTTCAGAACTGCGTGATGCTTAAGGGAGCCGAAGGTTTCGCGCAACAGACGAACGACAATAAAAAGTTTGTGGATGGGTATGCCGTGGCTAGATCAATGGATGGGACGCGTTGGATCATCAGTGGCTGGGACCCAATTCACCGTGCTTGGGGAAATGCTCCGTGTCCGTGCTTGCATTCTGATCCAAAATTTCCGGACTGTGCGCCTGGGGAAACTCAGTACCTGCAAGGTTGGCTGTCGTTTTATCAGGGAGCTGATCTGGATACTGAACTCCAACGCATCGAGGCCACAGGCTGGCGGCTGCCGACCGTAATCGCGGAGGACTGATGAATAATCCAACATGGCAAGACGGACAATCATGTCAGTCGGACGGCTGGAGTCGTGTCGCCCGCGATTGTTGTTCTGTGCAGCGTGCGTCTAATTTTGCTGATGGTCAATTGGATTCCATGCTGCTTTGGATAACTTCAGCGGCAAGCTCTTCGAAATCGACACGGTTAAGCGATGTCGTGACTAAATCTTGATAGACGCCTGCGGTGCTGTTCATCGCTTCAGCCGTGACATGTTCGCGCATTTTTCGAGCAAGCAGCAATTTGGCGGCTTCAAGTTCGGAAAGAGTCCCTTCACGGACACCGGGCGCATGTTTCGCCTTTTCAAGATGCTTTTTGGCTTCTGCCTGCCAGTGTTCGGACTGGCCAGGTTCTTCCATGATGGAGTCGGCAACCATCATGGTTTCGTTATCCGCGTTCTCGCGAGATTGCAATGAACCGCGTCCTTTCCCTGAACTGCGATTCTTTGCGCCAGGTGTCTCGCCATGGAATTCCGATTCAAACAACCCCGCAGAGCTGGCTGGGCGGTTGGAGGTTCCAGATAGGCTAAAACCTACGGGGTCTACGAAATATTTGGCGACGGAATCTTTGACTTTCTGGTCCTGCGACACCAGCCACATGACCATAAAAAACGCCATCATCGCCGTGACGAAGTCCGCGTAAGCCACTTTCCATGCACCACCGCCGCCTGCCATGTCAACTGTCTCCGTCGTTTGACTCACTGAGTCGAGTTGTCTTCTTGATTCGGACTACTGTCTGCGTCAAATGGCACGTTCAATGCTTCACAGTGGCAGACCCTACCGACTTGCGCCGGAGAGTTACTTCTGTGCGTCCACTTCCTTAAGCATCTCATCCAGTTCTTTGTTTGACGGTCGAACGGCCGTTCCGCATCCGCGTCGCACGTTATCCATCACGGTTCTGGGTGACCCGCCGCCGGCAAAGCCAACAACAGCTGCAGCAATTGTCTTTTGCAATGCGGCTTCTTGATGGCCCAAACCATCCATCGCACCCGCAAGTGGCCCGATCAGGCCATACGACAGGAGAATCCCTAGGAATGTACCGACCAGAGCTGCACCGACCTTATGCCCGATTTCTTCGACGGGACCACCGATGGCCCCCATCGTGACCACGATCCCAAGCACCGCCGCGACAATCCCGAATCCCGGCAAGCCGTCGGCGCTCCGTGTCAATGCCGCAACTGCATCATGGTGTTCACTTTCAAATACATGAATCTCGGTATCGAGCAGCGCCTGCAAATTAGTGCCATCATTCCCTTCCATCGCGCCCTGCAGCGCGCCGGTGACAAACTCCATCAGATGATGATCGTTTGCAATCTTGGGATACTTCTGAAAAATTGGATTGTTGTGGCCTTCGCTGATGATAGGCTCCCAAGCCAACATTCCGTCGCGTCTGGCGACTCTAAATAACTCATAGAGCAGCTTAAATGTCTGATTATAAGTCGCTTTGCCGGCATTGCCTCCTTTCAGCAACGCGAGCAGTCCCTTCATGACGTCTTTGAGTACCTTCGGTGGTGAACTGCAGATCATGGCGCCCAAAGCGGCACCACCGATGGTCACAATTTCCGAAGGGTGAATCAACGAATGAATATGGCCACCCGCCATTGAGAACCCGGTCAGCACAGAGCCTAAAACGAGAATTATCCCCACAATCGGCAACATTGAATAGACTCTCCAAATAACCAGAGTCCGGCGCAAAGCCCGGAATCGTTCGTTTTCGCTTATCGTCGCACTACACCGCGACTTGCGTAGAAAACAGGGTTTCTCGTCAGGGCTGCCAGGGTAGCGGGCGACGCTTCGGCAGAATCGTGATTACCGCTTCCGGGTGTTCCTCGCCGATTCCATGCTCTTTTGAGAGAATCGCAGGTCGGTGAGACCCCGCATTGAATGGGTTTGGGTACATACCTACAATCCGCCGCGTCTGGAGATCCGCCCGCACAGTCTGAGTGATGAAAATACTTAGAAAATGGATGTCCAAACCACTCTATGTCCGCGAATATAAGAAGCGTCAGAATTTTATCTCTGGGGATACGAATGTTGGATCAGGCTATTCTTGACACGGTTTCGGGAATCGCTCCTGAAGAGCTTGATGATTGGTACGAGTCGCTCGAAGACATCCTGCATCGCTATGGGCCAGAAAAACTTCGCGAACTGCTGGTTCACTTGCAAGAACGCGCGTATGCGCGCGGTGTGATGCTGCCGTTTACTGCGAATACCCCTTATCTCAACACGATTCACCACAGCGACCAAGTGAAATTTCCTGGCAACCGGGAAATGGAACGCCGCATTAAAAATATCGTGCGATGGAACGCCATGGCTATGGTCGTGCGTGCGAATAAGTACTACGACGGTGTGGGTGGGCATATTTCGACGTTTGCGTCGTCAGCGACGTTATACGAAGTGGCCCAAAATCACTTCTTTCAAGGTCGCAACTCGACTCACACAGGCGATATGGTCTACTTCCAAGGACATGCCTCACCCGGCATGTATTCCCGCGCGTTCCTCGAAGGCCGTTTGACTGAAGAAAACCTGATCAATTTCCGCCGTGAACTTCCAGCTGGCGTTGGTCTTTCAAGCTACCCGCATCCATGGTTAATGCCGACATTCTGGCAGTTTCCGACCGTGTCGATGGGACTTGGACCGATTTGCTCCATTTATCACGCTCGCTTTCTGCGATACATGGAACATCGAGGATTATTGGATACGTCAAAATCTCGCGTCTGGGCCTATCTTGGGGACGGCGAATGCGACGAACCAGAATCGCTCGGGGCGCTGACACTGGCATCGCGTGAAAATCTTGACAACCTCACTTGGGTGATCAACTGTAACCTGCAACGGCTCGATGGGCCGGTGCGCGGCAACGGGAAAATCATTCAGGAACTGGAAGCAGCCTTTCGTGGTGCTGGCTGGAACGTGATTAAAGTTGTCTGGGGGTCTGATTGGGATCCGCTTCTCGATGCAGACGAAGAAGGCAAGCTCGTCAAACGCATGGGGGAAGTCGTCGATGGTCAGTATCAAAAGTATACGGTGTCGTCGGGTGAATATATCCGTCAACACTTCTTTGGGACTGATCCTGAGATCCTGAAAATGGTGGAACATTTGTCGGATGAAACTTTGGAATCCATTCGCCGTGGCGGTCACGATCCGGAAAAGGTGTACGCGGCGTATCATGCCGCTGTGAACCACAAGGGCGCACCGACAGTAATTCTGGCAAAGACGGTCAAAGGATACGGGCTTGGCGAAGCTGGCGAAGGCCAAAATGTGGCGCACAATCAGAAAAAGATTGCCGAAGACGCGCTGAAAGTGTTTCGCACGCGTTTCAACATTCCAGTCAGCGACGCTGAAATCGATAAGCTGCCATTCTATAAGCCGGATGCAAACAGCGAGGAAATGCAATATTTGCACGAGCGGCGTAAGGCACTTGGTGGGTTCGTTCCCGTCCGCACGGCATGCAGCGAAAGACTCGAAGTGCCGGAACTGGATGATAAAATTTTCACGACGAAACCCTTGTTGGCTGGGAGTGACGGCGGCGAAGGTTCCACCACCTTCGCGTTGGGCACAATAGTTCGCGGAATGGTGCGACATAAGGCCATGGGGCCGCGCGTCGTCCCGATTATCCCGGACGAAGCACGCACCTTCGGGATGGAAGGTCTGTTTGCGCTGTGTGGAATCTATTCCAGCAAGGGCCAGTTATACGAGCCTGTCGATTCGAAAAACACGATGTACTATCGGGAAGCAAGGAACGGCCAGTTGCTTGAAGAAGGCATCAACGAAGCTGGGGCGATGAGTTCCTTTATTGCTGCCGGTTCGGCCTATGCGAATCTCGGCATGAACATGGTGCCATTCTATGTGTATTATTCCATGTTTGGCTTCCAGCGTGTCGGCGATTTAATCTGGTGTGCAGCCGATACGCGTTGCAAGGGTTTTCTCTGCGGCGGAACGTCCGGACGTACGACGCTGAACGGTGAAGGTTTGCAGCACGAAGATGGTCACAGCCAGTTGATGGCCACGACCGTTCCATCGTTGCGGGCGTACGATCCCGCTTATGGTTATGAGTTAGCGGTAATCGTCCAAGACGGTCTGCGTCGCATGTATGCCGAGGGAGAAGAGATTTTCTACTACCTGTCGGTCTACAATGAAAGCTATGCGCATCCTCCGATCCCGGATCGCGGAGAAGTGGTTGATGGGATTATTCGGGGCATGTATCGCCTGAGTTCGACGGAGAGCAGCCAAGGTCAGCGACATCGTCCGCAGCTTTTCGGCAGCGGTACAATTTTGCGTGAAGCCCTTCGGGCTCAGCAGATCCTTAAGGAGAAATACAGTATTGGCACGGATGTCTGGAGCATCACGAGTTACAGTGAACTCCGCCGTGACGCGATGGATTGTCAGCATTGGAACGATATGCATCCAGGTCAGACGCCGCGGCGCTGTTATTTGGAAGACACCCTCGACGACGTCACCGGTCCGTTTATCTCGACTAGTGACAACGTGCGTCTGGTGGCTGATCAGATTCGCGAGTGGATTCCTGGTGAATATATTATTCTGGGAACCGACGGATTCGGACGCAGTGAGACACGCCCGGAACTGCGTCGACATTTTCAGATTGACGGCGAATGCACAGCGTATGCTGCACTTCGTGGACTTGCGCGGATGGGCGCATTTGACGGATCAAGACTGGCAGATGTCCTGATAGAACTGGCAATCGATCCGGAGAAAATCAATCCTTTGAATGCCTGAGCAATTTAAAATTTCATCCTTGAGTAGGTTGCGTCATGCAACGGCAAATGCACTACTCGCTGACCAATGGTGTGTTCCGTTTCGCTGCATATATTCTGCAATTTGTCATTTCCTGAACTCTGAACCCTGAAAACTCCAGCCATGTCCATCGAATTCAAGTTGCCGGAAGTGTCTGAAGGAGTCACCACCGTTGACGTCGCAGAAGTGCGTGTCAAGGAAGGCGACGTGATCGAAGCCGGTGCAGTTGTCTGCGAAGTTGAAACCGACAAAGCTGTCGCGGAGATCAATTGCCCTCATGCAGGGAGAATTACAAAACTTCTCATTAAGTCTGGCGATAAGCTAAAGGTCGGCCAGGCTATTCTGATCATCGAAGGGGCGGAGGCCACGCCACTTGCGGGGGGTGGATCGCAGACGGCAGCAGTTGCAAAACCAGCCGCCCCACCGATGCCCAACGTCCCACCGCCTTCCCAGGCACCGATCGCACCCGCACCCGTCTTGAGCAGCGGACCTGTGGATTTCAAATTGCCGCAAGTTTCGGAGGGCGTAACAAAGGTCGATATCGCTTCAGTCAACGTGAAGGTGGGGGATACGATTGCGAGCGGCGCCGTGGTTTGCGAAGTGGAAACAGACAAGGCGGTTGCAGAAATTAACTGCCCTCATGCTGGAATCATTACCGCCGTCTACATCACGCCTGGCACAAGTGTTCAGATCGGCTCACCGTTGCTTACGATCAACGCCACGTCTTCGGTCACGGAGGTTGCATTGCAGGGACCTGAGGCGGCTCCGGTTCTGTCTTCCGTGCCGCAAGTCAAAGAACGCGTTCCGGTTATCGCTGTCGCTCCAGCTGTACTTCCAAAAGGCGACGGTCCACCAGCCGCGGCCGGACCGGGCGTGCGACGGTTTGCTCGTAAGCTTGGCGTCAATCTCAAACAGATCAACGGAACAGCTGCTGGCGGGCGAATTACGCTGGAAGACGTCGAAGCGTTCGTGCGTAATCGGATGACTCAGCCAGCCGTTCCGCACGCCGCGTCGAGCCCTGGATTTGGCCTAGTTCAGGCGGGACCAATGCCGGACTTCAGTAAGTTTGGTCCGGTTGAGAAAGTGTCGATGAACAAGATTTTTCGCATGGCGGCGGCGAATCTGCATACTGCATGGATCACAATTCCACATGTGACGCAACACGATCTAGCCGATATTACCGAACTGGAATCTGCTCGCAAACGCTACGTCAAAGCCAATCCTAGCTCACCTAAAATCACGATGACGGCCATCATGATTAAGGCCGTTGTGGGAGCCCTGAAGGCGTTTCCAAATTTCAATTCCAGTGTCGATCTGGTATCGGGCGAATTGGTGCAGAAAAAGTATTACCACATTGGCGTGGCTGTAGACACACCGAACGGTCTCGTGGTTCCCGTGATCCGCAACTGCGATCAGAAGAATGTCCTGCAAGTCGCCGCGGAATTGACCGACCTTGCAGGTCGAGCGCGTGATCGAAAACTCAAGACGGAGGAGATGCAGGGAGGCAGCTTTACAATCACCAATCTTGGCGGAATCGGGGGCACCGCGTTTACTCCGATCGTGAACTATCCGGAAGTTGCAATTTTGGGTATGTCGCGTGGCCAAAATCAACTTGTGATGGAAGAAGGGCAAGTTGTCGAACGCTTGCTGCTTCCTTTATCACTGTCCTACGATCATCGAGCTGTGAATGGGGCTGATGCTGCACGCTTTATCGTGAAGCTCTCTGGCAGCCTGACGAATTTTTTCGAGCTGTTTTAATTCCTAATTCAGGCGTGTCACCAGAATCGCAAATTGGCGGAAATTCTGACGCTAGACTGCGGTTCGCTCGAATGTTTCGGTGTTTTCCTACTATTATTTGTAATCCGCCACCGGTTGACGCACGAAAAATGCCCGCGAAAGTAATCTACCATGGGAAAGCCGACTGGCTTCAAGGAATATAAACGACAAGTTCCCACAGATCGTGATCCTCTGTTGCGCATTCTCGACTGGAATGAGTTTCATGAACACATGCCCGAGAGTGACCTGAAAGTACAGGGCGCGCGGTGCATGGATTGTGGAGTGCCGTTTTGTCATACCGGCGACCTGATGGCAAATATGGCTTCCGGTTGTCCGGTGAATAATCTTATTCCCGAGTGGAACGATCTGGTCTATCAAGGCCGTTGGCGCGACGCATTGGATCGCCTCCACAAAACGAATAATTTTCCGGAGTTCACGGGGCGAGTCTGTCCGGCTCCATGTGAAGGTTCTTGTTGTCTGAGCGTGATCGAACCTGCGGTCACGATCAAGAATATCGAGTGTGCGATCATCGATCATGCGTTCGAAATGGGTTGGGTGATTCCGCAGCCTCCGCAGGTCCGCACAGGCCGCAAAATTGCCGTGGTCGGTTCCGGCCCAGCCGGGCTTGCCGCTGCTGCGCAGCTGAACAAGGCCGGACATTGGGTTACTGTCTACGAGCGCGATGACCGTGTCGGCGGATTGCTGATGTACGGCATTCCAAATATGAAGCTCGATAAACACGATGTTGTGGATCGTCGAGTCCGGATCATGGAACAGGAAGGCATTACATTCTTTACCAGTACTACGATCGGGACGGATATCCCTGCTTCGCAGTTATTAGAAGACTTCGATGCTGTGGTTCTTGCCACAGGCTCAACGCGTCCGCGGGATTTGGTGATTAAAGGGCGTGACCTGAATGGCGTTCATTATGCGATGGACTTCCTGCGTCCAAACACGCGGAGTCTCCTGAACAGTAAACTTGACGACGGGAACTATATCAGTGCCAAAGATAAGCATGTTGTCGTGATTGGCGGTGGCGACACCGGCAACGACTGTCTGGGCACTTCCATGCGTCATGGATGCAAGTCGCTGGTGAATTTTGAAATCGTCGAACAGCCGCCCCAGCAGCGATCGTCCAACAATCCGTGGCCGCAATGGCCACGCGTGTATCGCGTTGACTACGGACACGAAGAAGCTGCCGCAAAGTTTGGCGATGACCCGCGGGCGTTCTGTATTCAGACGGCGGAGTTTGTGGATGACGGCAGAGGCAACGTCAAGGCGGTGAAAACAATTGAAGTAGATTGGCAGGTCATGACCGAGGGGGGGCCGCCATTCGTGCCAATTCCAGGGACCGAAAAGGAATTCCCCGCGGATCTGGTTTTTCTGGCGTTGGGCTTCCTTGGCCCTGAGCATCCTGTTGCGGATCAGCTTGGCGTTAAAATTAAGGAAGCGCGCGGCGGTATGAGCTGGTACGATGCAGAACACGAAAAGTACACGACCGACAACGAAAAAGTTTTCGTCGCCGGTGATTGTCGTCGTGGTCAAAGCCTCGTCGTCTGGGCCATCAACGAAGGCCGCGGCGTTGCCCGCGAAGTCGATCGCTATTTAATGGGCGGCTCCGACCTGCCGTAGGGGCACGACGAGTTCTGTCCGTGAATGTGTTTGTGCAACTTTGCGCTTGTTGCCGCTTGGGGAAGATCACGGAGCCGCAACGTTGTACGCCGCAAATCCATCGGTGCTTGTGTTCAGCGAGATTCGACAAAACACGGCTTGCCACCATCGCAGCGCGGGCTGCGACTGCCACCAACCGCAAATCAGGCGTGGCTGCTTGCTGAAGGGGCAACAGCAGCCCAAGGGCGGCTTCGGCCACGCCTCAATTTTCCCCACGCGCAAACACTATTCCTGAGCGGCCACGGTCTGGTTTGGCAATTGTTTTGGGATGGCGATGAACGAAGTCGTCATACTGCCGTCTTCGGAATTCCACACCCGAATTTCTCCGTCGTAGCTACCGGAAGCGATCAATTTGCGGCTAAGACTGGCGCTCAGCGTGTAGACCCAATCGCTGTGTCCTTCCATTTTGCGAAGTTCAGCACCATCGGCAGCCTTGTGTTCATGGACAGCACGGTCGCCACTAGCGGAGAGGATAAGATCGCCCGGAAGAATTTGAATCCGAAAAATGTCACCGCCAAAGCCTGTGATCGCCCGAATTTCTTTCGCATCGGCCAAATTCCAGACGCGGAGCCGACGATCACTGCCGCCGCTCACGACCGTCGTGCTGTCGGCAAGAAAGGCTGCCGAGTAGACAGGTTCGCCGTGTCCGCTAAAGGTAATTACCGGGTTGCCGGTCGCCGACTCAAAGACTTTGCAGGTTTTGTCGCGACTGCTGCTGACCAGACGCTGCCCATTGGGAGACCAATTTACGTCCATCACCCAGTCAGCGTGATCTTCAATCCGGATGACTTCGGAACCGTCAGCCACTTTCACGACAATGATCGACCGATCAGCACCAGCACACGCCAGCATCTGGCCGTCTGGGCTGTAGCTCAACGCAAACACTGCATCACGGGCACGCACCAGTGTCCGAATGAGTTGGCCGTCTGTCGCGGAAAATAATTTAATTTCCCCGAGTTGACCGGGTGTCCCAGCGGCCACAGCGAGCGTACTTCCATCCGCACTGAATTCTAAGTCATAAATGCGTTCAGCGACGTTCGAGATGCGTCGAATGAGCGTGTTGTCGGCCGTGTTCCAGACCAGAACTTCGTGGTATCCAGACGAGGCCAGTTGATTGCCATCGGGACTGAAAGCAATCGCAGTTACTGGGATGGCGACTCGATATTCGGCTGGTGGCAACGGCTGATTTTTTTCAGGCATGACATCAAACAGATCGGCCGTCAAAGTGACGCCAGCATCCAATGGGGCCCCCACATCAATCCAGTGCTTAACGACGGCGATTTGCGCTGCGGACAACGGATCTGCATCTTTCGGCATCGAACCATCTTCAAGCATTGTGATTAACAGTGATTCCGCGCTCTTATGCGCACTTACGGTTGCACCTGATTCACCACCTTTTAGCAGTGACGCAAATGAATCCAGATTGAGTCGTCCACCGGGACTCCGGGTGTTATGACAGGCGACGCAGCGCTCAGCCAAGATCGGTGCGACGTCGCGTGAGAAAGAAACAAATCGACCGAGTGGTTCCAATGCTGCTTCTGCTTGACGGCTTGCCACAAGTGATTCACTCGCGATGATCTGGGTTTCTGCCTGAATTTTCTGCAATGACGGTTCAAGACCCGTTAATTGCGCGTTCAGCATCTTCTGCCAGCGTGCGCCATCCTCAGTCACCAACTTAAGGCTGATCGTTTCAGTATCACCCGCTGCCACAGCATCACTGGCTGCTTTCCATGCGACACGCAGCGGTTCGGCGGCTGCGATGGCTGCCTGATGTGCAGCGGTTTTGACATCCAGTTCAGTCTGTGCGACAGCAACTTTAGCAATCACATCATCACGTCGCGCAGTGAGTTGATTCAACAGGGCTTCGGTGTGTGCCTTCAACGGGACAAAACTTGCGACTGCTTTTTCCAAGCCTTGGATCGCAATTGAAGCGTCGGTCCCCGTCAGCTGAGATGCTTCACGCAGCGTATTCAGTGAGTTTTCTAGGGACGCGACGGATGTCGCGAGTGATTCGATTGACTTCAGAGCGGTGTTTCGCTGTTCTTCCTGCCCGGCAAGCAGTGCCTTCATCGCATCGACATTGGTCTGTCCGCCTACCATCTCAACCTGAGCCGCAGTGCTAACTGCGTCTGCAGCATCGACAGCCACCTTGGCATCGTTCGTCTTCTTTTCAAATTCTGGACGCTGCGCTGAGATTGCGGCAATTTTCTGATCCGCATCTGATGCCTTGCTCCGCCATTCGACAGAAGATTTGCGAAGCGATGCAAGCTGATTCTGTAACTGCGTCTGAACCGTCGTCATCTGTCCAAGCCTCTGCGAGACTTTGGATGCAGCCAACACCAGTTGATCGGCAACTTCGTGCCGCGGCAGCGCTGCTGCCAAATCGCTGAGTTGCTTACTCAGTTCCTCTGCCGTCTTTTGCAATCCTTGAACTTGAGCTGTTTCGGTTGCTGCTCTTTGCTGAGCCTCTTCCAATTGTTTTTGGAGTTCTTGGACGCGTTGCGCTGCAACATTGGCTGCGCCCGCACGCAGCGTCAAGTCTTTTTCTGCGTTCTGCTTGTCTAAAACCGCCCGTTCGAGTTGCAGCATCACTTTCGCTGCACCAGACAAACGCTCAACCTCAGTCGATGCATCATCAGCAATCGCTGTTGGAAAGCACAGGAAAAAAACCAGGACGGTGGTCAGCATACGGCAAGGCAGGTCAAATCGAGGCATGATGAATCCCAATAAGCGAGGCGGGGACCAGCATGTTGCAAAACCGCAACATGACAATCAACACTAGGATTCAATTTATTCAACGCGATGTCAAGCTCACCGGAATCAGCAAACTTCATCATCTGAAAAATCGCAGGATTGGTACCATCGATTTAACCCATACAAGTATCAGCCCTTGCGGTGCCGAATCTTGGCACGCATACGTCGCTTCTTACGACCAATTTTTCGTCGACCCTTACCCGTCTTCTTCGTTCCCATGAGCCAGTAATCTCCGAAATCCAAACAGACTGCCAAGTTGCAAGGGGCGAAGAATAGCAACCTGAGTGCTCAGGTTCAAACGTGAATCGATTGCGTTCTCGTTCCAAAGCATTTCAAACCCGGCAAGGGGCCTCAACAATTGAGATCCACGCCAATAAAAAAACCCGGTTGACCAAAAATGGCACAACCGGGCTTCACTTAAGGGGAGAGTGGGAGTCGAACCCACGCGTGACGGATTTGCAATCCGTTGCCTTAGCCACTTGGCTATCCCCCCAAATATCTACAGCACGTTTTCATCTGATTTGGGCGGTTTAAGCGACCTTTTCCGCCACGCCTGACTTACTGTTTTATAACGAATCTATCGTCAAGCGGTCTACTCTCCTGAACTCAAATCCTGCTGAAAATCCTAGGCAAAACCAGATCTTGGAATTAAGTGGTCCAGTTCTGGCAGAAATTTCCGATGTGAGATCTGCCGCTTACGAAGGAAAATCTAGCAAATTGAAGGACATCTAGAATTTCAGCGGGTTCGGGGGCCCGTTGGTAGAACGTGAGAATTTCCGTGCGTAGGATGGCAGTTCAGAGCGGTCGCTGTCATGAACCAAAATTCAAAGGATCAAGTGTCGTGAAAGAAACTGAGGAAGTCCTGATTTCCAAAGCGCGTGATGCTGTCAGCCGGTGCAACTGGGTTGTCGGCGAATGTGCTGCCGACTGGACGCAGCGGTACGCGCGGGGCCGGACGGATGCGGAATTTGGCCAAATGGTGGGGCTGAGCGGCGACCAGATTTTTCAGCGTCGTCGTGTTTGGGAAGCTTTCGGAAATACACATGAAAAATTTCCGGATCTGAAATGGTCATTTTATTATGTGGCGTTGAATTGGGACGACGCCGAGGATTGTCTCAGCTGGGCTCAGGATTCTGACGCGACCGTAGCGGAGATGCGTGCGTGGCGCCGCGCTCAACGAGGTGAAGATCTGTTTGCAGAATCCACCGAAGGTTATTCAGAGTGGGCTGCCCCCCTAGGAATTGACACTTCCAGTGTTCCCTTATCGCGCGTTGTCGACCCGTCACAATTCACGGCAAGCGGAATGGGCGACCGCGCGGGCATGGGCGGTGGCGAGCGTTCGGGAACCGCAACGATGGACATGGTCGCACGCGATGCTGGCGACAGCTATGCGCCGTTTCGCGCCGACGCTGCCTCACCGGCTGCGAAAGTTCGCGATTCAGAATCGAGCGGAGAACGCCAAGAACTCACACCTGAGCAATTTTGGAAACGTGCGTCCGCCATGATGGACAAGCTGAACAAAGCGTTGACACCGCAGTTATTGAAAGCGATCGACAAGCAACCCGAATCGGTTCGCGCACGTCTGCGGGATGCTTTAAATGAGATCGTCGAAAAGCTAGATGGCAATATCTAAGCTTTGAGATAAGTTCGGTCGGCTTCGCAACAGCGTCGGGAGCCTCAGCGATTGATGCCGACGTAAAAGCTAAAGATACGTTTTTGGTCGTCTTCTTGTGCCAGCACAGGGAAGGCAAAGTCAAACGCGAGCGGGACGGGGCCCATCGCAGGAATGACGACCCGAAATCCAAATCCAACGCTAGTTCTAAATTTGGCGAGCGATACGCTGTCGTCGACAGTACCAAAGTCTGAAAACGCCACTACGTTGATCATGTCGTCTGCAGTGACTGGCATTCGGTATTCGACCGTGCCGAGTGCCTGAAACGAACCACCGGTGGTGAAGCCTTGCTCGCGCGGGGTTACGCCACGGTAGGCAAACCCGCGAAATGACTGAAATCCACCTGCGAAGTAGCGTTCAAAGGTGGGTGTGTCATTCCCACTGACGCCAAGGTTCCCGGCTACTGTCAGCACGTGCCGTCCGGTGCCGTCAGGTCGATTATACATGGTAAAGTACTGCCGCGCGTCGACTTCAACCTTGGGGAACGTGAAGTCGGCAAATGCCTGCTCGTAGCCGGCGTCAAAGTAGTGACCTTCCGTCGGCATCATCGAAGAGTCTCGCGTGTCATGCGTCACCGAAGTTCGCAGCGTCGAGAGAAAATTGCTGCCAATATAAGGTTGCACGCTGGCAGGCGTTGGTGTCTGCGGATTACGCATTTCTACGTCCTCCAGACGCAGAGCCAATGACCCCGACCATTCCGGGGTGAACTGTTTTCCGACAGAAACGCGACCGCCGTATCGATCTTCGGTCCAGTCTGGATAAAAGCGATTGAAGTAAAATCCACTCACACCCAAGCTGTAGTCTGTATACAGAAAATACGGATCAGTCCAGCTGACGGCATAACGGCTTACTTGATTACCAGGCGCGGCTTCGATGCGAAAACGCTGGCCGCCACCGCGCCAAGCCCGGCCTTCGATAATGTCAGCCAGAGTTGTGGGTGGCCGCAGGATGTCGAAGTTCGATTCGTCCCATACAAACGATCCCACCAATCCGGAGTTACTGTTCACACCGGCACCAAACATCAGTCGTCCCGTCCGACCTTCAGCCGCGTTGACATTGATGTCTAGCCAGCCAGGCTGCACTTCGCGAAATTGCCCCTGAAAGGGGCTTCCGTCCAGAATTGCATCCGTGCGTTCCGGAACATCATCCGGACCCTGAGCACGGACAACAGGTTCTTCCGCATCGATATTCTGCGATGCCTGAAATGCCACTGGTTCGAAAGAAAAGAATCTTGACGGGGTGACGGTACGAAATCCCATCAGCTCTGATTCATAGACCGGATGGGCGACGTTGTGATCCGCAGCAGGTGGCGTGGCCAATGGTGCAGCTTCACGCTGATACCGCGGTCGTGCGGGTTTGGTCTGTTGTTTTGCCCCGTCGCCTGCTCGAATTCCAATGGCCGTACGAGTGTCTGGTACCGGCGGGAGATGTGTTCGAGGTTCTCCATGGTCAGCAGGAGCCTCAGCGTCTGGCTCAGCGACAGGTCCGCCTGCGGCAGCATCACGTCGCGTCAACCACTGATAGTCTTCGCCCGCACTCTGCACCGCAGAGCGTTGCGTGGCGATTGAGAATTCTTGAGTGAAGTCGGCGGGACCGGATGGCGGTCCCTGGGCGCGATATGTTCGCGAATCGGTCGAAAAACCAGACTGTCCGGGCTCGATAGGTTCAAATTCAAACCCAATCCCAGGCTCAAATAACTGGCTTCCGTTCAGTCGCGAACGGCCTCGATTAATAATTCGAGGATCTGCGAGGTCGCCCGGCTGAATCTGGAGTCGGTCCAAGGCAACGGTTTGCTTGGTGTGGGGATGATCGCCCTCGTATGCGATATTGATGTCGCGCACGTAGCGGGGGCGATCTTCGTCAATTTCAAAGACCAAATCGACGATCCCCGGCTGTTCAATGAAATGCGGAACAGGCGTGACGGTGGCAAAGAAATGGCCCTTTTCCCCGTAATACTCCAACATTCGGCGGACATCTTTCGCCAGTGGATAGGCGCTATAGTCATCACCGTTATGCAATTGGGAGTCGCTCTTCAGGCGGTTCGTGGCAATTGTCGCATTGCCTTCATAGCGAATCTCACGCACTTTGTAACGAAGTCCTTCAGTCACGACAAAGTGCAGGTTGACATCAGATCGGTCCTTTGAAAACAACGGTTTGCCCGTAACCTCTACGTCAAAGAAACCAACGCTACGGTAATACTGCTTCAATGCCTCAATGTCTGCTGGAATCGTGTCAGGGTTATACATTCCGCCAAAAATCAGAAAGGCTTCTTTGCTGATCAGATTCTTTCGAAGGTCACCGTTCGACCAAAACTCATTGCCTTCAAATGTTCGATCTTTGACCTGAACCTTAGGGCCTTCCGTGATTTGGAACACGACTTCGCGATCACCAGAGTGACCGCCCTTCAGCAGCGTGACTTTGGCAAAGTAGTAACCCTTGTCCTTGTATTCACGTTCAATCCGAAAGACGGCTTCGTTATTCGCGCGAGCATCAAATGGGCTGCCGACTTTCAACCCGGTCCATGCCTTCAGATGCTTGAGCTTGACCTTCTTGTTGCCTTGGAATTCCACGCGTTGGACAATGGGTTTCTCGTGAACTGTGTAAACGAGAATCAACCCCTCTGGGGTGTCGTCGAGCCGTTCTTTCACGCTGAAGAACCAACGTGTCGACATCATTGAGCGAATGTCTTCGCGGATTAGTCGTTCGGATATTGGTCGCTGTGGCTGTGCCTGAATTTTCTGCAGAATGATAGATTCCGGAATAGTCTGATTGCCTTCGATGCGAATGTCCGCAACGGTGACTTCACCTTCCTGCTGTGCCATGAGCAGTCCAGGCTGTGAGATCAATACCGTAATGACCGCCACCAGCGTTAACGCGCACGAACTCAGCCACACATGTGCGTGGCGTGGGATTCGCTGGATCTGAGCGTGCCAACTTGGCATGTTCGGGCCTATGGATTGGGACAAAGACTGGGTGATCCCAGTCATGCACAGAAGGGGGGATTTCGAAGAATTTACGGGAATCAACGGAAGGATTTGAGACAGGAATGCAGAGAAGATCGACGTAGCATTGCAGAATTATGGGTTTCAACTCAAGACGAATGTCTGGAAGAAAATTGCTCAACATTGCTGGCTCACGGATGCCCCGGAATTCACAAATTCCCGTACCTTCAGCTAGTTGTTTATGAATCTTGGGTCACCGACGTAAACGCTGAAGTCCACAATCCAGAGGTTGAAATCACGCACTTTGGGTTTATTGGGTTTATAAAGATGCGGTGTCTGGAAGCGTTTGGGCTCACGAAAATTAGGAGACGCGGCGCTTACGCCGCAATCGAGGACGCATCGTTGATAAACGGTAGTGTTTTTTGGTCCATAGAATGATGCACGAAAACATCGCGGGACGGAAATGGGATCGTGAGTCCTCTTGCGTCAAAGCCCAGCTTAATCTGTTCGATTAACTGGAACTTCACCGCATGGAAGTCGCTACTCAAAACCCACGGACGCACGACAAAATTCACGCTGCTATCTGCAAGTTCTGAGACCGCCACCTGAGGCGCTGGTTCGGCCAGAATACGTGCGTCTGATTGGACGATCTCTTCCAATAAACGCCGCACGGCACGCAGATCGTCATGGTAACTCGTGCCGATTACGAGATCAATTCGCCGTTGTGGTTCAGCTGAAAGGTTGTGTATCGAAGCACCGGTTAGAATTGAATTTGGGACGATAATCCGCACATTGTCGGGAGTCCTGAGAATCGTATTAAAAATCTGGATTTCGACTACATTCCCTGACACGCCACCCGCCTCAATCATGTCGCCTACACGAAATGGCTTGAAGAATACCAGCAACGCTCCGGACGCAAAATTCCCGAGTGTGCCCTGCAAGGCCATGCCAACCGCGAATCCTGCTGCCGCGAGCACTGCTGTGAGTGAAGTTGTATCAACGCCAAGGCAACTTAACCCCGCAATGCAGACGATGCACAGCATTAAGACATATGCAAGATTTCCCATAAATCCCAGCAGGGTCTGATCCACCCGGGCTTTTTTGGCAGCGCGAACCAACATAGCAGACATCATCCGCGCAACAGTCCGCCCAATTACAAAAACCAAGATGGCGGCAATTACTTTCCCGCCGTGCTTCAGGATTAGGCCCTCATGCAGGTTGATGTCGAGCCAAGATCGTAGTTGTAGCCATAGTCCGGGAAGAAACGGCTGAGATTTCAGCGGCAGGTCGACACCCTGTGTCAGATCCGCTTGAGCGATCAAAAATGAATCGACGGCAGCGGACAGGATTCCCGCAAAAAGCGAGACATGGCCGGTCAGATTGAAAATATCGAATGGTTGAGTCATCCGTGACACCCCAAGAAAACTGCGAAATTCCTGAGCCGCAGTGTAATGGCTAGCCACAGCTTTGGTAAACGGGAGTGTTTCGGTCAGAAATAGGGGCTGATTCTTTTGGGGATTTAGGCAGGATGTATGCTAGGCCTGAAAAAATGATCCTTCGGCCGTTGAATGCCGATTCTGCAGAAGCCGGAGGATCAGCATTCACGGAAGAATTGCGAAGATCAAACTATTGAGACGAAAAAAGTTGCAGTTTTTTTTCGCAACGCATTCTCTAAAAAGACGAAGGGGTTCAAGCCATGGGACGGCTCAAATCCGGATATGTACTGGGACTGATTGCGTTGACAGCGCTGCCTGCCGTAGGGCAGCAGCTCACGCCACGTGACCTGAATGTAGGTACTGTCGCCGTGGTAGGTGATATCGAGCACTGCGATACTTATCCTGTACCGGGTGGTGAGACACTGACCGTCCGGCAGGCGGTAATCAATGCGGGCCTCGTGTCCGAGTTCGTCAATGTGACCGTAATTCGGTGTACTCAAGACCGTCCGCAGTGGACGCAGTCCGTGTCTGCCATGTCGGCCGATACCGGTGAACCCGTCGAGATTGGTGACGTGCTGGTTGTGCAAGCGCTGTCGCCGCTGACTGCACCTGTCAGGAAAAACGCCGTCCTACGTTGGGACTCCGATGCGGTTGTTGTGAGTCTGGAACAGGACGGGGTTGTGATTGGCGATGTGTTGCAGGCCGCGAATCACCTGCCGCCTGCAGACGGGCAACTCAAAGTGCTTTGCCGGTTTTCGGGACAAAAATCGATTGCAAAACCAGAGCTGTATCATCTGGTTGCACATGGCGATGTGATTTCAATTTCACGCAGCGATCGCACCATCCTGAAGGGTTTCGGCAATCTGGCACCCACCGTCTCGGAATGGAAGGGAGGCGGTGTAAATGTGGCACGAGATCCGGTTGTACCAAATCCTGTGCCCGCGAGCGATCGCTCTGCGAGCCGCACTGCGTCGATGGTTCAACAACTGCAGTTGTTATCAACACAGGAACCATCGTTGGTCGTTCCGCTGCAGATGAGTGCATCCCGGGAAGCGAACGCGGAAGAGTCTGATGATGACGCAGAGGTATCCAAAGTTTTACTTCCCGCCCTCGCGATTAGTCAGTCTGAGGATGTTGAGGACGCTGGTGGAGCAGAGGCGAAAATCGATTCCGCTTCCGAGTCCATGACGGTCGCTCCAGTTCCACCAGCAGAAAGCCAAGTGGAGGCTACCGCAAATCTAACAGGGACTGCGTTTAATCCGTGGAATCTGGTCTTCATCGGCGGACTGCTGTTGGCAGGAACGCTGATTCTGGCGGGCACAATGAAGTCCGAACCAAACAACAATCTGGAATTCAGCCACACGGCATCAATGAGGACAAAATTCGCTGGGACACATTTTGATACGACGGGAGTCATACCCATGATTTGGCGACCACGCATTTCTAAACAGCGAGGCGACATGCGTGCGGAAGAATCCGCTGAAAATTTAAAAATAATGGAACTAGCGACGCAAGCGGACGAGACTGTCTTGGATACGAAGGCCCTCGTCACACGCCAAGAATGGTTTAGTAGCGACTGGCATGGTGGAGGCGTGTCCAGCATGCCTTCATCGCAAGATGAAACAGTGCCTGCAGTGCAATCTGTGAAAGCTCCGGTTGTTGATGAACAGAGTTTTTCGCAGCTTGAAGATCTGCTGCAGAATCGCCTGCCGATTGATCTTTGTGAGACGCATATTCCGCTGCGGATTTCTATTTTTGGGAGACCGGCAGGGCCAAGACGCCTGCGGGTTGATGCTCCGCATGCGGTAATGCCAGCTCCGCATCTGAATCTAGCACCAGAGAAACGCCGCGTACGATCTGTGGTCGCGCCGAACCCAGCTGCCACACCCACGCCGTCAGTTGCTGCGTCATTAGGCAGCCTTGATCGAGCCCTTTACTTCCTGCAGGAACGGACTGAATCATGATTTGCGCGATCGACTTTGGCAGCTGCCGGATTCGTTCGGTGTTTCGCAACCCGCAGACACCCGGACGCCTGACCATGTTTTCAGAACGTTCGGAATACACGTTGCTGCCAAACACCGAAGAACATCGGTTTTCGCTCGACTTCAAAGCCGTACCGTACGCAGAGTGTAATCAGGCGTTGGTCGTGTTTGGCAACCATGCTGCTAAGGTCCAATGGCTGAGCCGAATTCCGTGCACTGCTTTGTTGGCTGGCGGTGTTGTACCCTCTGACGATGCGCCAGCGCGGCAAATGCTCAGTCTGCTCACGGAGGCCATGCTTCCGCTTAGCAGCAGCGGCGCTCAAGATCTCTGCGTGATGACTGTGCCAGGCCTGCGTGACGGTTCGGATCAGTCAAAGTCGAATGAAGGTTTTTTGCAGCGACTGGTGCAGCTGAGGGGATATCACCCGCTGGTGGTGAATGCGGCTCAGGCGGCATTGCTGGCAACGTGCAGTGATTCGTTGTTTACGGGTGTTAGTCTCGTGATCGGGGCCGAAACCACGATCATTGGGGTCGCCCGTTTGGGAATGTTGATCGCGTCAGAAACGATCGCGATCGGTGGCAACTGGATCGATACGGAGCTCGCGAAAATGTTCCGCGTCCAGATGTTTGACGAAGCCGGGACAGCATACTTAAATATCGAGAGCGTTCGTCAGTGGAAAATCGAAAGCGGTGTGAACCTGTTAACTTCACTGGGTGACAGGGAGCGCACGTTAGCACGGCTGTACACAACCTTACTGGGACGCGTTTCCCGCACCGTGGCACAGATCTTGGAGACGCCCCACGTGGGGGTAGCGTTGCAAAAGCAGCGATTGTCCGTGATGCTTGCCGGCGGCGCTGTCATGGTGGATGGATTTGCAGACCTCCTGACAGAGCAACTGACCCAGCATGGCATTGCGGATCGTATTTTGTCAGTTCGCCTCGCACCAGACCCCGAAATCGCCGTCGTCCGTGGTGCGTTGATCTTTGGTGAACTTGAATCTCGCGTGCTGAAAATGGAAGTCGCAGCGTAGATCACAAACGATCCATCGCACGGACGTAGTCCACTTCCATCCTCGCGATATCGCCGAAGATCGATTGGAAATCCTTGAGTCGTTCTGTTGCGGTGTAGGGCTGGAGTGGATCGTGTTCGCCGATGGTTTTCAAATATTTTGAAAACAATCGAGCGCGAGCTGGGTTCTCAGTCAGAAACCAAGTCATTCCCCATGCCGCACTATAAGCATCAAGGGTCTGTTGACGGAACATGTCGTCGGACGCAATGAGTTTCGCAAGGTCGCCCGGCTGACGACGCGCGGAATAGTTCTTTCTGAACCATTCCAATCTTTCCGCATTAAATTGATCAGGCTGTCCACTTGACCCACGGTGTGTTCGCATGCCGGGCGACTCCAACACGGTTGCCATGCCTTCCAAGACCCAGCATGGTGTCCCGCCGATACGCGAATGAATGCCGATGTTGAAGCCAACTTGGTGTGTTGTTTCGTGAATGATCGTAGCCGCCGTTTCACCACTGACCACTGATGCGGATCCGACCTGCTGGAGGCGTGCCAAACTGCTTCCCTCAGGACATCTCACATCATCTGACGGGCTCGCAGCTGCGATATCGTTTTCCCCGGGACTCTGTAAATCAACTTCTGGTATCAAGCGTACAGCATGAAACAAATCCGGCAGATTGTACATGACCACGCGATTTGACTTTAAGGAATAATAACCTCGGAGCCCTTCACTCCACGCCATCTGGTCGCCTTCGCAGTATTTTTTGAATGCTGCCTGATCTTCGAGGATGAGAGCAACCAACGGGGTAGCGGGCTCTAATGTCCGAAAACCACGGAGCGTGTAGAACGCATCGACTTGATTAAAGATATTTTCGAACAGTGCGGCATAGCTCCGACCATGCCCGCGTGTCCCTGCGACAACGTAGTGCTTTGACGTGGCGACTTCGTACTCCGGCCCCAGTTCAGATTCTAGTTGACGGCGAAATTCACTTTGGGAGGCAGGACGAAAACTCTCGGCGACCACACTGAAGGATTTCAGATTCGCGATAGGCAAACGTATCTGTCGCCCAAATCGATCGACAATGAAACATTCATGAGCTGATTTGGCGACCAGCATGCCCTTATACGTCTGAGTATCATCCGTGATTTCAATCATCCGAGGTGCGGGTTCAGCACCGGTGACTTCTAGCGCAGTGAGCAGTGCGAGTCCTAGGCAGATTGTGTGAAGCCACATGCGAAAAGACGGACGGCCACCACGCGTTCTTTGAGTTGTAATTTTTGTTGGCATCAGGGCGGGGCTCGATGAATTTTTTAAACAGCGTTGTTTTACGATTTTGCAAATTTTGCCAGCAAAGTATCCGTGAACTCTTGTGCCTGCATTGCGAAAATGCTGCGGAAGTTTTGCTTGTGTTCACAGAGTCCGTTGGGGAAAGGTGATAAGAAAATGGCTCGTGCGGCCAATTATTGCAGGTCGCACGGAATAGCATCCTCGGGCAACTACACATTGTCTCGCAAAGACAACCGTACGCAGCAATGTGTTTCCCTGCGACACCCGTAAATGAGGCAGATTGTCAACACGATGTGGCGTTTATGCGTCATCCCCCAAAAGGGTTGAAAATGATCGACATTGTGAAGAACTCGGAGTCGCAAGCCGTCTTGCGCAGGCCCGATCATGTGTGTCATCAATGAATTCAATGCGAATTGTCATAGCTAGCTGGAAATTTCACAGGAAATCACCACAGGCAGTGTTAGCGTTCCTCGAACCTTGAATCATTGGCGGTTATAGTGCCGCCCGGTGTCGACTGATTTCGATTACGTGACTCTCCGATTTGATGGCGTTCTATGAAGATCCATGAATATCAGGCCAAACAGCTGTTTCGCGCGGCAGGCGTGGCGGTGCCACAGGGGATTGTGGCGAAGACCTCCGCTGAAGCTGGGCAGGCTTTTGAGACACTGGGGGGACTAATTGCCGTCGTTAAGTCACAAATCCATGCCGGTGGCCGTGGCAAAGGGACGTTTAAAGAAGCACCAGCACAGCGTGGAGTCGTGCTCGTGAAGTCTGCGGCAGAAGCGGCTGACAATGCGACGCGAATGCTAGGGAATACGCTGGTCACCATTCAGACGGGTGACGAAGGAAAGTTGGTCAACACGTTGTTCGTCGAGCAGGGTCTAAAGATCGCCCGCGAACTGTACCTCGGCATCGTGGTCGATCGTGAAGTCGGCGGTCCAGTGCTCATTATGTCCTCTGAAGGCGGCATGGAGATCGAAGAAGTCGCGAAGCACTCCCCGGAGAAAATTCTATCTGAACCATTCGATGCGATCGCCGGGTTGTATCCATACCAAGCACGCAAGATGGCGTACGCACTGGGGTTGGACGCCATAGCTGTGCGGAGTGCGGAAAAATTCCTGCCGAAGATTTGTCGCTTCTTCGTGGATTATGACTGCAGCATGGTCGAGATCAATCCGCTCATCATCACCGAAGAAAGTCAGATGATGGCTCTCGATGGAAAAGTCACGTTTGATGACAATGCTTTGTTCCGTCACAAAGACGTGGTAGCCCTCCGCGATTTGTCAGAAGAAGATCCGGCCGAAGTGAAAGCTGCCGATACGGGCCTCAGCTACGTCAAGCTGCATGGAAACATTGGGTGTCTTGTCAATGGGGCCGGGCTTGCAATGAGCACAATGGACCTGATCAAAATCCATGGCGGCGAGCCGGCGAATTTTCTGGACGTCGGGGGCGGCGCGAATGAACAGCAAGTTACCGAAGCATTTCGGATCATCCTTGCAGACAAAAATGTGAAAGCCGTGCTCGTTAATATATTTGGTGGAATCATGAAATGTGACGTCATCGTGTCGGCATTGCTGAATGCTTACGAGAAAGTCGGTTTTAACGTGCCGCTCGTCGTGCGTCTTGAAGGTACCAACGTTGAAATTGCACGCGAGATGCTGGAGGCCAGCGGTCGCCCCATTATCAGTGCCAGTGACTTAACTGACGCCGCTCAAAAAGTGGTAAAGTCTCTGGGTGTCTAGGCGTTGGTTTCAAATTTCAAATCTCAAATTTGTGAATCAAAACTGATGAGTATTCTTGTTTCCACTTCAACCCGCGTGATCACGCAGGGTATCACCGGGACTTCCGGCCTTTTCCATAGCCAGCAATGCCGCGCTTACGCAGCGGAATGTCAGCCCGGTGTGGATGTTTTTGTCGGAGGTGTCACACCGGGTAAAGGTGGCACCACCGTGGATGGCTTCGCCGTTTTTAATTCCGTGATTGAAGCCCGCGCAAAAACGGGCGCGAATACATCGATGATCTTTGTGCCACCACCGTTCTGCGCAGATGCCATTTTGGAGGCGGTAGACGCTGGGATGGATCTCATCGTAGCGATCACCGAAGGCATTCCGGTGATGGATATGCTGCGTGTGCGACGGGGACTTGAAAATTCTAAGTCCCGGCTCATCGGGCCAAATTGTCCGGGTGTGATCACCCCTGGCATTGCAAAGATTGGGATCATGCCGGGTTACATTCATACTCCGGGAACAATTGGCATTATTAGCAAGAGTGGCACCCTAACATACGAAGCCGCATGGCAACTTGGGCGAGTTGGCTTGGGGCAAAGTACGGCGATCGGTATTGGTGGTGATCCGATCAATGGCACAGATTACATTGATCTGCTTGAGATGTTTCAGAACGACCCCGGCACCACAGGTATTTTGATGATCGGTGAAATCGGGGGTAGTGCCGAACAACTGGCTGCGGCTTATATTAAGTCTCATGTGAAGAAGCCCGTCGCTGGCTTTATTGCAGGCCAGACGGCTCCTCCCGGAAAACGAATGGGACATGCCGGTGCGATTATTTCCGGCAGCGGCGGTGGTGCAGCTGAGAAAATGGCGGCCTTGCGCGCCGTGGGAGTCATCGTCTCGGCCAGCCCCGGTGGCATGGGTGACGCGATGAAACAGGCGTTGAAAAAATAAGTGGGGATGGCCTGCGTTTTACGCTGAAATTTCCATGCGATGCTGCAGCTTAGACTTGTCCGTGGGAATCCGGCAAGGACTTCGTACACTAAGACTTAGCGTTTTCGGCCACGTTTCGCCTTTTTCGCAGTCCCCTTTGTTTGCTTTCTTCCACGATGCGTCACTGGAGGTGCTGAACTTCGTGGCTGCTGATTACGAGCTGGATGCGCGGCCTGATGTTGCTCGTGAACTGGGGCTGGGCGGGCTTTTTTCTTGCTGCTGCTCGCTGCCGAATTCACGACTCGCAGATCCAGTTGCCGCCGATCAATATCGACTGCCGCAACGACCACTCGAATCGGATCACCTAAGCGAAACTCCCGATGTGTACGACTTCCTCTCAGTCTGCGCGTCGCCTGATCGAAGACATAAAAGTCATCGCCGAGCGAACTCAGATGAATCATGCCCTCTGCTGGAATTGCCACACCCTGACAGAACATGCCAAAACTTTCGACACCTGTGATTACGGAATCCATCTCTTCGCCAATCCGGGTGAACATATATCGCAGCATCTTAATCCGAATCAATTCTCGCTCGGCTTTTTCAGCACGCCGTTCGGTGATTGAACAATGCTTTCCCAATTGAATCAATTCCGGGATCGGTTGCGGCACAGGTGAGCGTTTGGCTGCGATCTGGCCGATCAGGCGATGCACGGTCAAATCTGGATAGCGTCGAATCGGACTCGTAAAGTGGCAGTAGTCGGCTTCTGCTAAAGCGTAATGTCCGGTGTCTTCGGGTGAATAGACAGCCTGCTGCATGCTCCGCAGCAACGCAAAATTGACTGCTCGCTGCTCTGGTTTTCCTTCGACTTTGGAAATAATTTCTTGAATCGCCTTTCGATCTTGCGACTTCTTCAGTGTCAGCCCCAAGCCTTGACAAAACTGTTGAAAATTTCGCATCTTGACTTCATCCGGATCGCCATGCGTGCGTCGCAAGAAGGGCAATCCACGGCTGTCCAATAATCCCGCCACCGCGACATTCGCGGCTAACATAAACTCCTCAATGATCTCATGGCTCTGGTCGTGATGTCGCTGATGCGCACCTGAGACGGCACCGTCTTTGTCAAAATCGATGGCGACTTCCGGAATCCCCATCTGTAACGCACCAAGAGCAAATCGACGGCGGCGAAGCAGCATCGCCAGTTCAAACATGTCCTGCAGGAGTTGGCGCACAGCGGGCGAGACATTTGGGAATTCTTGATGCGGATTGTGCAGGATCGGCATTACGTCTTCGTATGCGAATCGCCGCGTCACTTTGATGGCTGAATTTGCAACATCGGTGCCAACGACTGTGCCTGTTTTATCAAACTCAATGAACGCCGTCTTTGTGAATCGTACCTGTCCCTGTTGGAGACTGGCCAAACCATTGCTAATCAATTCCGGCAGCATCGGAATCACATGCCCTGGGAGATAAACACTGGTTCCACGTTTTTCGGCTTCCGCGTCCAGTTTGCTTCCCGGCGGCACGAAATGCGCCACATCAGCGATATGAACCTCAAGGTGCCAGTGACCGTCCTTCGATCGTGACAACGAAATAGCGTCATCAAAATCACGGGCATCGACGGGATCAATCGTAATGACCGTCTCTTGGGTCAGGTCTGTGCGTGATTTCAGATTGGTTTCATCGAAGGTGGCAGCCTGTTGTCGAGCATCATCATGCACGGCATCCGGGAATTCATGGGGCAATCCCATGCTGCGGATCACCGTCATCGTGTCAACACCAGGATCACCGCGGTGGCCGAGAACTTCGGTAAGCACGGCCTCCCCTACTCGATTCGGCGACGGAAACCGCAACATCTCGATCACAACTTTGTCGTCCGGCTGCGCACCCTTCGCACCGGGGTCTCCGACGTGGATCGCAGCCCCAAAGATCGTTCCATCAACACGCACAAAGCCTTGGCCACCGGATTCAAAATAGGTTCCAACAAACACACTGGTCGCACGGTCTACAACTTTTTCAATCACGCCACAACGCTGCCCTGTGGAACGCCGTTTCTCCGTCAACCGGACGAGGACGTCGTCACCCGTTTGGGCATCACGCACATCCCGAGCGGAGATATAAATATCTGCTTCCTTCGGGTCTTTCAGATCTTTTGCTCGTTCGGATGGGATCACAAATGCGGCGCCGCTACTGATTTTTCTTAGCACACCAGACACCAATCCGGAGGAACCTTGCGGGCGCAGCCGACCGTGTTTATCCTGTCGGAGCTTCCCCGCTTCAAGCAGATTAGCCAGCGAATCACGAAAGCCCCGGAGCGCCTTCTTTTTGACGTCCAATGCTCTGGCGAGAATTGCCTGAGTCACCGGTCGATAATCGACGGCATTGACTGCCGCCAGAACTTGATCTTCAAATGACGGTTTCTGAGAGTCGCTCATGTTTTTCCTAATGCTCTGCGGCGGCAGGCGCTCATCCAAAATTGAGGACTGACGGAGCAACGAGTAAGTCAGTCGATGCAATGGACCGGCGTTTGAATTGCAGATCTCGCGTTTACGATGTTGCAGGCAATGCGGCTCGTCATGAGAGTATTGGCCGCAGAGGCAGCCAAGTCCAGCATTCCGACGGGAGCAGTTTTGCAGAATCGTCAGATCGTCCGGCGGAAATAGTGTCAATCAGAGATTCCGCAAGAGTGCCTCCGGATATTCCACAGAAACCAGATACAAGCCATTTGGCATTGCCGTCATGCCCGCCTGGGTACGATCCAGACTGCGAATCACTTCGCTCAACGATGCGGGAGGCTGTTTGCCAAGTCCAATTTCCATCAACGTTCCCACAATGGCACGCACCATATTGTACAGGAAGCCGTCCGCCATGACTTCGAAGACAATCAGCGGCATCTCAGGTTGATCGTGCCGCCCACCTTGAGTTGGAGCCCAGTCGTGTGGCGATGTCCAAGGTAACCAGCAGGGCAATCTTTTGACGCTCACATCCATGATGGTTCGCACGCTGGTCGATTTGTTGGGGAAATGCTTTTCAAAGCAGCGGAAGTCGTGTGTCCCCAACAGGAAATCTGCCGCTTCAGCCATGCGTTTGGCGTCAAGCGGAGTCTGTGCTCGGTGGACGTAATGTTTCAGAAACGGTGGGCACACGTCACCGTCATGGATCACATAGCGATACCGCTTGTGGATGGCGGAATACGTCGCATGGAACGATTTTGAAACGTCCTGCGCGGAGACGATTACGATGTCTTGCGGCAGAAAAGATTGCAATCCACGCCGAATATTGGCGAGCGGGATGGTGCTATTGGTCGGAAAATTGGCGACTTGCCCTAACGCATGAACTCCGGCATCGGTACGCCCCGCACAGTACACACGCTGCCGTTCGCCGGTGAGCTGTTCCACCGCGTTTTCAACACACTCCTGCACCGATAAGCCATTGGGCTGGACTTGCCACCCGTGGTAGTTCGTTCCGTCATAGGCGATCGTCAGCATAATATTCCGACGCGCCCACCCGAATCGTTCGCGCGAAATTGGCGCTTCGCTGGCGTTCGGGAGCGTGGTGTCGTCGTGCGGCATATAATTGTCAGTCAGGATAGATTCCAATTTTAGCGGTGCATAACTTCATTCACGTCGACCACACGCGGTTCATATTCCACGGGCTCCGTCGGATTCAGCATTGCTAGTCCGCCACGAAAAAAGACCCGGCATGTCGTATGCCCGGGCCGGAGTTGCATCATGAATCTGCAGGATTCTCAGCTAAGCTCGCTGCGTATACGTTCCAGCAGAGCCTTGGTCGCCTTCACGCCTGCGTACTCATCTAACTTACTGCCTTCGTATTCAATGCCAACAAAGCCTGAGTAACCAGCACCCAGGACGATCTTCATCATCTTGAGATAATCCGTATGAGTTTCGTTGCCCTGTGCGTCAAAATCATGCGATTTTGCACTCACGGCTTTCGCAAACGGCATGAGTTCGGTAACCCCCTTATAACGGTCGTACTCTTCGTCCTTACTGACCATGAAATTTCCGAAGTCAGGCAGTGTGCCGCAGTTCTTTAATTCGACGTGTTTCATCACGCCAGAAAGCCATTCGCCGTTGGATGATAAACCGCCGTGGTTTTCCACAATGACATTAAGTTCGTGAGTTGCCGCGAATTCTGACAATGCACGCAGTCCATCAGCTGCGCGATACATTTGGTCTTCGTAGCTTCCGCTGCTTCCCGCGTTGACGCGAATAGAGTGGCAACCAAGTTCCTTGGCTGCTTCAACCCACTTGAAATGATTGTCAACAGCTTCCAATCGCTGTTTGAGATTCGCATCACCCAATTGACCTTCACCGTCAACCATGATCAGCAACTGTTTGACGCCCAGATCATTTGCCCGCTTATTAAGTTCCGTCAGATAAGCTTGGTCCTGTGCTTTGTCCTTAAAAAACTGGTTAACATACTCAACGGCTGAGATCCCAAAATCTTCCTTGGCAATTCTTGAAAAGTCGAGGTGATCTACCTTCTTTTCAAAAAGGGCTCGATGGAGTGACCATTCGGCGATTGAGATTTCGAATTTTGCAGCCGACCGGAAAAAGGCTGCTGATGCCGTTGATCCAACGGTCGCCAGAACCGCCGCAGCTGCAGATTCCGTGAGGAATGATCGACGTGAGAAAGGGCTGTTCATGCGGAATCGTGCTCCCGAAAATGTGTTCGAATTGAAAATGAAGTGATGAAAAGCTGCGACCTGTAGAGCCGGTCACAGACCGGACTGTAATGATCGCGGGCGTGGATCTCAATGAACCGCATGAGCGAATTGGCGAGCGGCAGGCGTTAGCTTGCCGGTCAAAAACGAGGTACCGGAGTGCTTACACCCAATGCCACTCACTTTGGTTCCCCACTCAACAACCCGAAGCGTCAGCGAGGGAAGTCTCGGTGAAATTAAACAGCTTCAGCCCCTCGCTGACGCTTCGGGTTACAAAGTGAGTGCCATGGCGCTTACGCCACTCCCGTCGCCGGACCCATTTCTGGCTGCGCGGAGAATATCATCTGTGATCAACGAAAATCGGTGCTCCTGTTAACAGCAATCTGATCGGCAATCGTCCGCAGGTGGTTCCATGTAAATAATCCGGAATCGTGATTGTCCGACCAGCGGACGCGGAGCGCGTAATTCCCGCAGAGAGAAATTTCGAGTACTCCCAGATCAGCAGGCACGGAATCGGGATCGAGTAATTGCTTTCCACTGAACTCATCGACGCACACTGCGCAGCGGCAGTTTTGGCGGACAGTCCGAAATGGGATTTGCGAGACGTCTGTCTCCGCCCAGATCAGCTCAAGCGTTCGCTGTTCTTTATGGACACGGATATTCTGTGGGGACTGCATAGGGCTTTACTCTTCTTCTAAAACTTCTTCGTCAGCGGCGTCTTCAAACTCGTCGTCATCTTCCTCGAATTCTTCTTCGTCCTCTTCCTCAATCTCTTCTGCATCGATGCCCGTGATAAAGCATTCGACAAGCAATTCAATAAACTCATCCATCGAATCTGCGACGGATTCAAATTCGACCGCATGATGCCGAAACTGAAACACGCCTTCCCGCTCACCGGCAGCATCGATGCAGTAATAGTCTCCATCACCCGTTTCGCCAATCACCACGAAGGTGGGAGGCCAGCGAAATTCCCGACCTTCCGGATCCAGAATACTATCGATTCGGACTTCACGATTGATTCGAAGTACCTCAGCAGGATCCGCCAGAAGCTCGGCTTCGGAGACAAACCCTTCGGCATCACTGCCATCATCCGCTCGTGCAGCCCGGCGCAGCGCTTCAGGATATTCCATTAAAACGTTTCGAATTGCCGGCGGAAGGGGTGTCTGACAAAGTGTTTCCAGTTCAGGAAATGTGTCAAAGCTCATGAAAATCAGGCTCCGTCAATCTGTGCCATAATGCTTCACGTCTTCCCAATATTTTTCGAACTTGAAGCCCGGGCTGTTGTCGCCATCGTGACATTTGTTACAGATCTGTTCTGCCTGCAACAGCGTGACTTTTACCTCATTGATCGCCGCCACCTTGTTGTCAGCTTCGATGTATTCGACATGCCGATTTCCCGGACCGTGACAGTTTTCACACTGATTCCCTGCCAATAACCCTTGGAGTAATTTCTCGGCATCATCAGCGGCGAATTCTTCATTCACGAAGCCGCTTTCATATCTCAAATACTCCTCAGGATCCCAGCCCGTCACATGGCAGGCAATGCATTCCGGATCAAACGTCTTGTTCACACCTTGTAAACGCTCAAAACCCTTTCGCTGAAAAGATGGGTCAAGGCTTTCGAACGCATGCGCATGCGGCGTGTTTTTCCAGATTGCATATGCCTTGGTATGACATTCACCGCACTTCGCCGCGCCGACATAGATGGCCCCTGAAGGATGCGGCTCCGTTCCGTCGTTCTTCGCAATGGCTTCAGACTTGAGACGATCCTGATAGCCCTGCATCAATTGTGTCATCCGTTCCGAATCGGAAAATAGCTCGCCACTGAGCGGCACTAACTCGAAGCGGACGGGATTTTCAGCGTCATCCGGGTACAGTCCAATGACACCAGCCGCTTTGCCTTTTTTGCCCACTTCAATCAACTGTACGCCGCCTACCATTTCCGCATTGTCAGATCCCTCACCAAACCCATTGGCACGTACGATCAGCGTCAGAGTGGGGAAGTCTGCGGCGAGTTTCTTCGACTCTTCGAGCGTCGTTTGCGCCAACAGGATCCGGACTGTCACGCTCGCGTCAGCAAACTCCTGCAAGACAGTGGTCAACGCCTCGCTAGGATCGGTCCATAGCATTTCAGCATTCGCCGTTTCCTCCAGCGTCATATCGGGAATCACCGTCTTCCGAATCGAGTCACTCATCACGCTGGTGACGCCAACCTTGATCCCGTTGACTTCAAAAATCGCCGATGATAAGGGTGTTCCAAAATCTTTAGCGCCGAAAAATGTCAGATTAGCTCCCAAGAATTTTAGCGGCTCATCGCTGTCAGACAGATGCTGCGAGAGTAAATACCCAGCTTCGAATTTGAGTTCTTCCGGTCCTAGCCCAAGGGCAACGTATTTCAGTTCTCGCAGTGCCTCAAGCGTTGTTTCAAATTTGAGCTTGGCCTGTGCTCCCGTGCGCCGTGAAACACTGCCAACATCAATTCCCCGCACGTCCCATCCCAGTGATCGGATCTTTTCAAATAACGAAGCGCGGCGAGACATTCCGCCCAACTGATTGGCCGTACATCCGCAAGGCTCAAAATAACCCAACTGTTCACCAGTAGCGACTAGCGCTAGCTTAGGTGTCGGCCATGTCGGGAACTTGAGCGGCACCACTGCAGCTGCCACATGGGGAGTTGCTTCTACAAGCTTTATTTTGTCTTCAACAGGTGGCAAGTTTATCGAAGTTGCCGCTGGGTCAGAGACGCTTGGCTGGGCCGCTGGAGACGACTGCGATTCACTTTTCAAACTCCCGAGACTTTCATTGCTCGGTTCGCCGACAGGCAATACGTTCGAAGCCGAATCTGGGCGCAGCAGAATCATGACAACCACAGCAACGCCAACACCAGTCAATCCCAAAAAAGCCCAAGTCGAACTGCGCATTTCGCTCACTTTCCTTAAAAGCCCGGCAGATCGCAGAGGTACAAAATTCTTAATTGCGGACGATAGTCGCCGGCACATGCCGCGAGAACCCCAAACGGCCTGTTTCGTCCATTTGGCACGAGCAAACAAAACAAGGCCACTCCGATCACGGTTCGTTCTCCTTCCCGCGAACAGGATTTCTGGATCAGCAACCATTTGTCGCGAACCGCTCATCCTTGAACAAATAAAAACCAGACTTCGTTGATTTCGGAGCAATCATATTTTCGGAAAGACCGAGTCACGGAAATCACGGTGGGAAGCCTCTCAAAACACTTCGTGTGTCCTGTGTTTCAAATTCACATCAACCCTCAAAATAGCCGACAGTTTTGACACCGCATTGCATGGGAGCCATGTTACAGTCCGAACGACGGGAGAATGACTGAGGGAGGCACCGATCAAAATTCGCAATTGCAATTTGAATTGTTGAATGCCGCACGTTAACTTCCCGATGGCATGCAACCGCGTCCGCGAGTTATTTCAAGTTCTCCATGTAATCAAGGCGATCGATGAGTTTCTGCAAAAAAGGGATTATTCTCGCCGGCGGAACGGGATCACGACTGTTTCCGCTGACGCTTGCGATCAGCAAGCAAATGGCGCCTGTGTATGACAAGCCCATGATTTACTATCCGCTGTCGGCTTTAATGCTAGCCGGGATTCGTGACGTGCTGATTATCAGTTCGCCGCGTGATCTCGATGGATTTCAGAAGTTGCTGGGTGACGGTACTAGCTGGGGCATGAAATTTTCCTATGTCGTGCAGGCGAAACCGGAAGGCCTGGCTCAGGCATTTATTCTAGGCGCTGATTTCATCGGCTCGGATCATGTGGCTTTGATTCTGGGTGACAATATCTTCTATGGCAGTGGTTTCCAAAAAATCCTCAATTCGGCAGCATCCAACGAAACCGGAGCCACAATTTTTGGCTACGAAGTCCGTGATCCCGAGCGCTACGGTGTAGTGGAGTTTGATCAGCAGGGCAAAGCGATTTCGCTGGAAGAAAAACCGCAGCAGCCAAAATCAAATTTTGCCGTCCCAGGTCTGTATTTCTACGATAACACGGTTGTCGAGATCTGCCAGAATCTAAAACCATCGATCCGCGGTGAACTGGAAATTACAGATGTAAACTCTGAATATCTTCGTCGAGGCCAGTTGCGGGTTGAAATGTTATCACGCGGTTTTGCGTGGCTGGATACGGGGACTCACGATTCACTTCTGGATGCCGGAAACTTTGTCGCGGCGATCGAAAAGCGAATGGGACTCAAAATCTCCTGCCCGGAAGAGATCGCGTTCCGGCGAGGCTTCATTGATCGAACTCAGTTGATGCTTCTGGCAGCATCGTTTCCCAATGAATATGGCGTGTATTTACAGCACGTTGCCCGATAACATTTTTGCAAGTTGCTACGGATTGCGCACATGTTCCTGATTCTTGGTGGAAATGGCTACGTCGGGTCAGCATTTCAAAAACACCTGCAACAGATGCGACTTCCCTTTGCCGTGATTTCACGATCCGTTGTTGACTATTCAGATGAAACAGCATTGTTGCGTTTGATTGAGCAGCAGCGTGCGGAATTTGTTATCAACGCAGCTGGTTACACGGGACGTCCGAATGTCGATGCCTGCGAAGTGCATCGAACGGAATGCCTGCAGGGGAATGCCGTGCTGCCCGGCGTTATTCGATCCGCCTGCGAGAAAGCCGGTGTGCCATGGGGACACGTGTCTTCTGGATGCATTTATACCGGGGCAAAATCTGACGGAAGCGGTTTTACAGAGGCCGATACGCCAAATTTTTCGTTTCGACAAAACAACTGTAGTTTCTATTCAGGCTGCAAGGCGTTGGGAGAAGAACTCCTGTCTGATGCGGCCAATTGCTATGTTTGGCGACTCCGAATTCCGTTCAACGAAGTTGATGGCCCACGCAATTATATTTCTAAAATGATGCGTTACGACTGCCTCCTGAGGGCGACGAACAGCCTATCGCAGTTGGATGAATTCGCCGCTGCCTGTGTCGCCTGCTGGACGAATCGTGTGCCGTTTGGCACCTATAACCTGACGAACCCAGGCTCGGTAACGACCGAGGAGGTTGTCGCGATGATCCAACGCTACGGTCTGGTGCAGAAGGATTTTCGCTTCTTCGACTCGGAAGATCAATTCATGAAACTTGCCGCGAAGACACCCCGCTCAAACTGCGTGCTGGATACGACAAAGGCAGAGCAACTGCAACTGCCCATGCGCCCGATTGCAGAAGCTCTTGAAATTGCGGTCCGGAGTTGGGTCAAGGGACAGGTATGACACTCACCGGATGTATCATCGGGTGAAGTCGGCGAGCAATTTTGCGCCACACGTGGCACGAGAGTGACTATCCTCCGTTGAATACGCCAATGAACGGCCCGCAATGGCATGGACTTAAGGAATTTGACTGGCATCGATAATCCATCGGAGTTCAACGTCACGGATTTTTCTCTTGGATTCGGCGTTACGGGTATCGCCATCGACGCATCGAGCAGTTGGGCCAATGAATATACAAACGGGACAGGTTCGAACCAATTCTACAGTAACGCCGACCTTTCCTTGACGTTAGGCAGTGCAATGAATAGAGCGTTCGATGCTAGTGCTAGTTTATTTTCTCCACGAGTTTGGAACGGAACCATCGAATACAGCGCTTCTACGGCTGCTGTACCTGAACCGTCGTCCCTCGCCATTCTCGGCATCGGTGCAGGCATTGTTGGCCTCGTTTCTATTCGTCGCCGCCGACGTGAGCAGAAGCAAGTCGCCGCTGGCTAACGCATTGGGCCGAGCAAAG
>QWQG01000012.1 GCA_003670925.1 Planctomycetota bacterium
CGAACATCATCTGACGGAAGCGAAGGCCGAACAGCAGAAAACACAGACTTCGCAACTGCGTTTTCTGTCGCTCGAAGAGTATGACAGCAAGTCCTGGAACGGCCCGAAGACAGTTGTTGTGAAGACGGAAGTCACCGCGTTCAGCAGCAGCCAGCGTGCCGTGATTACAAACGTTCCAGATGCTGCAAAGGATCCGCGTAAGACGTATCTCGACTATGCGATGCGTGGCGAAAGTGAAAACCGCAACAAGGAACTGAAGTGTGATCTTTGTGCGGATCGTCTGAGCGATCATCGCTTCATGGCGAATATGTTTCGAGTCCTTCTGCACTGCATGGCTCACAATCTTGTCGTGATGCTGCGTCAGTTGGTTGCGTTGCAGACTCCGCTGCCGGTAGTCGGATTAAACGAGACACAATCTGATCTGGCGGTCCCGAGGTCTTCGGATTCATCGACAGACGTCTCCGGCAAACTGAGCATCGACGGTGCGGCAGCGAACGTGGGTGTTCACACGCGACTCCACGATGAAAGCGACCACACACGACGTCGTCGCCACAATGAGCGACATGGACGCAACAATGGACATTAACTCCTACTGCAGGTTCATGCCAACATAGCCTTCACATGGGCAAACATAGAACGCTCCGCCGCGAACAATCGCTCTCGACTCGGAGCGTCAAACTACAGCAATCGCGACATCAAATCCCAGCCGTGAGGCAGCTTAAAAGAAGACGCAGCTGCGGACGATTCACTGTAGGATTTTGCACCGTCAGCGACTACACCTGTACCACACATTGCGAATGGGCAATAACCGTGGCTGTGAGTCCTAGTGCGAAGAAACGTCGGATGATCAGGACAAATTAGCAGGCGATAGTCGCCCTGTTGTTTTAACCACTTGTGCAGTGGCCCCACGATGTGTCTATCGATATTTTCGACAGCGCGGACTTTCTCATACACATGACCTTCGTGTGAGGCTTCATCAGTCGCCTCAACGTGGACGACGACGAAATCGATATCCGGACGGGACAGCGTTTCAATCGCGGCTCGGCCCTTGGCAGCGTAGTCGGTGTCTAAATAACCCGTGGCCCCGGCAACTTCGACAACTTCCCAGCCCAACAACCGACCGATTCCGCGCAGCAGATCGACGGCTGTGATCACGGCTCCGCGAACTTTGTAACGATCCAGAAAAGGAATGAATGCAGGACGCTGGCCAAGTCCCCAGAGCCAGATCTGCGTCGCGGCCAGATCGCCACTGGCAATGCGTTGCTGGTTACAACTGGCGGTAGCGAATAGCTCCCGACTGCGATTCATCAGTTGCAGCAATTCATCCGAGCCCGGGCCTGTCGGCAGATGACCGGCGATCGGCTGATCGGTAATATCGTGGGGCGGCGTGCTGGCGGTTTGTCTTGTGAAAGGAGCTGTCGTTCCACAACTGCGATATAGCAGCAGATTTCGATAACTGACCCCCTTATGAAATTTCCAGTGACTGTCTCCACATTGATCGCGCTGCAGCAGTTCGATGAGTTCCCGAGCCATCTCCGAAGGGAACTGTCCGCCGGTAAAACTCTGCATGCGTTCGTCGGCCACCGTGACCAAATTGCAGCGAATCGCCCAATCGCCGTCCCTAAGTTCAATTCCCTGAGCCGCCGCTTCTAAGGGTGCACGGCCCGTGTGAAATTCGAGTGGGCTGTAACCAAACAGACTCATCGTGCCCACATCACTGCCAGAGGGCAGCGACACGGGGACGTTGTCGGTCTGCCCGACAACGCCCAATGCGGCCACTTCATCCATATGCGGAATCTGGGCGGCTTCAAGTGGCGTGCGGCCTTTGAGCCCAGGCTGTGGTTCATCGGCAACACCGTCCGGAATGACAAGGACAAATTTCATGTCGACGATTTCTTCTCTGCCAGCTCCAGCATGAAACCCTGCAGTCTCGTGGCCATTTCATTGCCGTTGGGCGCAAGCCCGGCCATAATCATGGCGTTGGCATGAAGCTGCTGGCTGCAGGCATGAATGAAGCTGTGGTTGTCCGAATTTGTAACCAAGTCTGCCAGTCGTTTGACGAGCGGTGAGCCGGGATTGATCTCCAGAATCATTTTCTGCATTTCAAATTCCGGCGTGTTAATCCGCAGCACGCGCTGCATTGTGGTGCTCATTGAGCCGTGCGCATTCACGAGGCAGCACGGGCTTTCAGTGAGTCGCTCCGAACGTCGCACAGCTTGCACCTGATCACCAAGTGCCTCCTGCATCAGGCTGATCAATTTCTCGAGATTCGCCGGAGTGTCCTGCTGATCTTTATCGGCTGCCGATTTTTCGTCGTCGCTCTGCGATGGGTCATCGTCCTTCGGCGGCAACTTCAGATCGGCGGCATCAACGGAAATAATTTGCTTTTCTTGAAACTCACTTAAATGTGAAAGAATGAATTCATCCGCCGGATCCGTAAGCAGCAGAACTTCCAGATTGCGTGAACGGAAGACTTCTAGATTTGGGTCGCGCATCACGGCATCAGGGTCTGTCCCGCACGCGAAATAGATCTGTTCCTGTCCCGCTTTTGCGCGGCTGCAATAGTCTTCCAGTGAGACCATTTCCGACGTGTGCATGGAATGCGTTGATCCAAAGCGCAGCAGCTTCGCAATTCGATCGCGGTTGTCATGGTCAGACGAGACACCTTCGCGGAGGATGACGCCAAATTCACGATAGAAGCGTATATAAGCCTCCTTGTGCTCGCCGGCAAACGTATCGAAGTGATCCAGCACTTTTTTTGTGATCACACGCTGCATCTTGCGAAACACCGTGTTGTCCTGCAACGCCTCGCGCGATACGTTTAGCGGCAGATCTGCAGAATCCACAATCCCACGCAGAAACCGCAGATAGTCCGGGAGCAGGTCGCGGTTGTCGTTCTGCACCAGAATGCGTTTCGCACACAGATGCAGTCCGTGATCCGCCCGCCCGAAGCCCATCTTTTCCAGATTTTGATCCGGGCAGTACAGAATACTATAAAACTGAAAAGGCGAATCCGCAGCCAAATGCAGATGCCACAACGGCTTCTGTCCGGGGAAGTGCGTCAGGTACTCATAAAAGTTATTGTACTGCTCGTCAGTGACGGTGTTCTTCGGTTCAACCCAGATCGGAGGCTGGTTATTGATGTGCTCCGATTCCAGATAAATGGCATGCGGTACAAACGTCGAATACTTCCGCAGAATGTGCTTCAGTCGAACTGGCTCCGTGAATTCCTCCATGCCGTCTTTCAAATGCAGTCGGATACTTGTGCCGCGTGCGAGAGGTTCGGACACGTCGCTGATCGTGAATGTGCCGTCACCACTCGATTCCCAACGCCAGCCGGTGTCTTCGGCAGAGCTGCGAGTTACCACTTCGACACGATCTGCCAACATGAACGCGGAATAGAATCCAACACCGAACTGACCGATGAGCGACAGATCGGGCGATTTTTCGCTCGCCTGTTGCGCCTTCTTCAGGAAGTCGAGCGAACCGCTGCGGGCGATCGTACCGAGATTGCTCACGAGTTCATCATGCGTCATTCCAATCCCGTTGTCGCGAATTGTGAGAACACGATTTTCTTTATCTGGTTCGATCGAGATTCGTAGGTCATCTGTCTTTGAATTCTGACCGGAAGTCAGAGAGACATACCGAAATTTGTCGAGCGCGTCAGAGGCGTTTGAAACCAATTCCCGAATCGTAATTTCCCGGTTCTGGTACAGCGAATGCGACAATAGGTGCAACAACTGGCCAATCTCAGCCTGAAACGAAAACTGTTCTTTGTCGGTCTGAACCGTCATGACGTACCTTTCGAAATTACGGACACTGCCAATTCTAGCATTCTCGGCGACTGCCGTTTCTGCCGTGCAAATCGCATTCCCGCCGCATCGGCAGAATATCGAACACCCACGCGACCTGCAAAATTGACCGATTTGCTGCCAATCAGGCGTCTTCTGCAACCTTCCCCGCCCACGACCAGACACACTCCACTGCAAACGCAGACAAGGAGCTTGCCTCATCTTGACGCTTCATTGCCTGAGTGCCAGATTCCATGCGTTTCGGCCTCAGGCGGGTAAGAATGCCTGTCCCTGCAGGGCGTCAAGGAGGATATATGTTTCTCATTCTGCGGCCACTCCGACTCTTGTTCAAGGCCTTAGTGATTGAATCGACACCGACCCAGATGTCATACGGTCTAGCGTTGGGTGTGCTGCTGGGGGTTGTACCCAAAGGCAATCTCTTGGCCGTGGTCTTGGGATTCTGGATTGCCGCCACGCGCGTCAATCTCGCGATCACGGCCTGCGCAGCAGTGGCGGCGACATTTGCGTCATCGTGGTTCGATACGCCCTTTGATCAGATTGGCGGATACGTGCTGAATCAGCCTGCACTCCGCGAATTCTGGGACGCCGTTTACGACACACCGATGATGCCATGGACAGACTTTAATAATTCCATTGTGATGGGCAGTTTCATTTGCGGCGTGCTCCTGATTTGGCCCGTGCATCGCGTGAGCCGTCCTGTATTTCAAAAGTATTCAGAAAAAATCGCACGCCATATCCGCCATTGGTGGATCACAAAACTTTTGCTGGGTGCCGAATGGGCTGATCGCTTTGGCACGATCGAAGTCTGATGCCTATGGATCACTGAAACATTCGCCTGCCGAAACCAGAGTTAATCATCTTTCAAGCATCGAGACTGTTCATGCGCTGGACTTACATCATTCCTCGGCTGATGATTATAAGTCTGCTGTGGGGATTTCTCGCCTACGGTGTAGACCCCCTGCTGCGTTATGAAACGGTGCAGTCGTTTCAGTCCATCACGGGGGCAAAAGTGGATGTGGCGGAACTAACGACGACGTACTTTCCTCCGTCGTTCACGATTCAGCGTATGGCGTTGGCCAGTGCCGGTCGGCCCGGCAAGAATCTGGTCGAATTTGACGAACTGCATGTCAAACTCGAATCCCATTCGCTGTCGCGGCGGCGTTTCGTCATCGAAGATGGTCACATCGACGGCTTGCGGTTTGATACGCGACGCCCCGACGATGGCCAACTGGAATTCACCGCGGAGCCCGCCGAGACAGATCCGTCTTGGGTCACAGAAAAACTGACTGAACTTGGCGACGAATGGCTATCCAGTCTGGAAGATCAGCTGAAATCGCAACTGGACCCGAACAACCTTGAAACGTATCGTGTTGGCACGGACGTCTATGACAAATGGGACCTACATTTTGAGGAACTGGTTGCGCGGGCGAAAACCTTAGAACCTCGGGCCAAGGCCCTCAAACAAGAGTTTGACAACGCCAAGAAGGGCGACACGCTCCAACAGATTGAACAGTATCTCGTCGTCGCGCAGGGAGCAGAACTTCTTGTGCGCGACGCCCAGACGTTTCGCGAGGACCTGAAAGATATCGTGCCGGAAGTGCGTTCCGACTTTCAGTTGCTCAACGCTGCGCGACTCCGCGATCAGCAAAAAGTGAAACATACGCTGGCGCTGCTCAAACCCGACCCACGCCGGATCTCTCAGGCGCTGCTGGGAAAAACCATGTATCTGCGGCTTCAGGAAATCCTCACCTACGTCGAAACGATCCGTGATTACCAGCATGGGCTTCATGCGCAGCTTGAACCGCCCCGCCGCCCCGGTCGCGACTTTGACTTCCGGGCCGCTAATCCGGCGCCCGATTTCTTATTAAAGCAACTCCGCATGACTGGCACCATTTCCATAAACAAGGAGTCTGTCCCATTCAAAGCGTTGCTGACCGACGTGACCGAAGATCCAATCCTCTTGGGGCGTCCCTGCATCATGTCCCTGCGCGCTGCCGGTTCGCGACCATTGCAGTTGAAGGTAACCTACGACGCCACACAGGACACTCCTGTGGCCGAAATCCTCGCTGACTTCCGGGACACAAATTCGATTCCGCTGCGTGCTGGAAACGTGGACAAAGCTTGCCTGCAAGCCCTCCTGCATGATGTGACATGGCAAAGTCGGCTCGTCGTTATAGATCACAGAATCCACGGGTACCTCGCGTTGGATTCACGCCTCGAGCACCTTAAATTTTCAGCAAACAAAGATGTTCGCCCTGAGATTATTGAAGCCGCGAATGATGTATTTGCCAACCTGCAGACGTTGAATGCGACAGTGCAGATTTCCGGGACGCTCCGAAAGCCGAGTATCGAATTGCATTCCGATGTCGGCGACCAAGTGGCGTCCGGCGTAAAATTGGCGTTCACGCATCAATTGGAGGTCGCCAAAGAAATACTGATGGCGGAGATTACGGATTACGCGGATGAGCATATTCAAACACTCAAGAATCGGTTTGCCGCAGACTATGACCGGTTGCTCCGCGACAACGCGGAACTGATCGACAAAGCTGCGGAAGTTCAGACGGTGGTCGCCAGCCTGCGGTCGGGCCACATGGATGCACGTGGTCTTGTAAAACAAATCTCCAGTTCAAATCTGCTCCACGATAAAGACCGCGAGCAAGTCAAGCGTGCGATGAAGAATGTCGATGCTGTCCTGAATGGACACATTCCAAGCGACCTGCAAAGCAAGATACCGACGTTGCGTGGCGACCTGCCATTTCAGCCCGGTACCTTTCGGTCATTGCTCCCACCGCGACTACAGCCACTCGCGCACGAGGTGAAGTTGAATCCCTGATCGTACTCCAAGAATTACCGATGGTGAGCGGTCGGTGGGTCCAAAATTTTGACCCGAAAACCGCGGGGCCAACAGACGGCGAGCCTCATGTCGTCTACTTCTCGAGCAGTTTTGCAACTTCAATACTGAGATCTTTCAACTGTCGATCATCCACCGGTGCTGGAGCACCGGTGAGCATGTCGGCGGCTTTCTGAGTCTTTGGAAACGCGATGACATCACGAATGTTGTCATCGCCCGCTAGGAGCATAACCCAGCGATCCAGTCCCAACGCGATTCCGGCATGTGGCGGTGCCCCGTAACGAAGGGCTTCCAACAGGAAACCGAAACGCATTTCCGCATCCTCGGGATTAATTTTCAAGAGGTCAAACACCATCTGCTGCATTTCGGCATCGTGAATCCGCACGCTGCCACTCGCAGCCTCGTAGCCGTTGACAATGAGGTCATAACTGTCAGCGCGAACTTTGCTCGGGTCGGTCTTCAGAAACTCAGCATCCTCAGGATTGGGCTGACAGAATGGATGATGTTCAGCATCAAAACGATTTTCGTCGGCATTCCATGTGACAAGTGGAAAGTCGAGCACCCATTGACACTGGAACTGTGCCGGATCGTAAAGCTTGAGTTCTTTTCCGAGGCGATTACGCAATGCAGCCAACGCGGAGTTGGTTACTTTGGGGGTGTCCGCGACGAAGAGCAACAAGTCGCCGTCCTTGCCATCCATCCGCGTCAGAATCTCGCGTTGCTGCTCTTCCGTAAAGAACTTCACAATCGTCGATTCCAGTTTGTCACCGACAACCTTCATGTACGCGAGGCCCTTCGCACCGAAGTCGCCGACGAAGTTTTTCAAATCCACATCTAAGAGACGCCGGCTGTATTTTTCCGCAGCGCCTTTCGCGTTGATTCCCCGCACGCGCCCTCCGGAACTCATCACGCCTTTAAAAACACCAAAATCGCACACGGCAGCGACAGCGCCGATGTCCACGATTTCTAGACCAAATCGCAAGTCCGGTTTATCGCTGCCAAAACGTTCCATGACGTCGCGATGCGTGTAACGCGGTAACGGAAGCTGGATCTCGACGTTGCGCACTTTCTTCATCACATGGGCAATCAGACCGTCGATGGTATTCAAAATATCGTCGCGTTCGACAAACGCCATTTCGACGTCGATTTGTGTGAACTCGGGCTGCCGATCGGCACGCAGGTCTTCATCCCGGAAACAGCGTGCAATCTGATAATAGCGGTCGAAACCGGCCACCATCAGAATCTGTTTATAGATCTGTGGCGATTGCGGCAACGCATAAAAGCTGCCGGGGTGGACTCGACTAGGTACCAGATAATCACGCGCGCCTTCCGGAGTGCTGCGGCCCAACATGGGCGTTTCGATTTCCAGAAAATCGCGGATGTTGAAGTATTCACGCACCGCCTGCACTAGTTCATGACGCAGGATGATGCTCTTCTGTAACTCGGGACGTCGCAAATCCACAAAGCGATACTTCAAACGCAGTTCTTCGTTGGGAAGTTCACCGCCTTCGATTTCAAACGGAGGCGTCTTGCTCTTGGAAAGCACGGTCAGTTGTTGTGCACGGATTTCGATATCGCCAGTGGCAAGTTTGGAATTCACCAGACCATCGCCGCGGTAACACACTTCACCGACGACCTTGATCACGTCTTCACGACGCAGCTTGCGAGCTACCCCATCAATCTTGGTGTCATCATCGGTGTAAAACACGATCTGCGTCTTGCCGTAGCGGTCACGCATGTCGACAAAGACGAGTTCTTTGCCCTGTTCACGATAGCTGTGGACCCAGCCGCACAATGTGACGGTCTGTCCAGCGTGTTCACGACGAAGTTGTCCGCAGGTATGAGTTCTATGCACAGCGATGGGATCCGAAAAAACAGGGCCGAAGAGTGACTACTAAAACGTCGGGAGTATAGAGGCCCCGCATTCTGGCTGAAAGAAGGGTTTCTGCAAACCCGGTTCAATCCTGAATTCGTAGTGGTTTCCCTGCGTTGAGACTGCTGTGGAAGCAGAAACTTCGGTCTGGATTCCGGTTCCGATCCGATAGCTGATTGCATCAATCGCTGGGCTGTGATGAAATCCCCCCAAGAATGCCGAGCTGCCAATCGGCAGCATCGCCTTAAGCGTTCTATCCACTTGAAGAGAGTCGCCTGAATCATGGATCCGGAATTTCGTGCTGAGTGTAAGGAATTGCTGAAGCGTATCGTTCATCTTCGAGACTGTCTTTGACTTGCCAGCCAAAACAGCTCGCATCTCAGAAATCAACGACAAAATGGCTGGCCCGGATTTCTGGACGAACCAAGAACGCGCGCGCCAACAAACCGACGAACTCCGAAAACTGAAAACGACGGTAGGGCCCCTGCAGAAACTTGTGAATGGCAGCGAGGACCTGCAAGTCCTGATGGAATTCGCGGAAGAAGATGATTCGGGGGAAAGTGCAGCCGAATTAAAGGCTACGGTCGAACGGCTAACGGCTGAAATTGAACGCGTTGAACTTCAGGTGACGATGTCCAACCCCGCAGACTCGTGCGCGGCTTATCTCACAGTGCAGGCGGGCGAAGGCGGAACCGATTCTGCGGACTGGGCACAAATGCTGCTGCGAATGTACATCCGTTGGGGAGAACGCCGAGGCTTCAAGGTCGAAGAAATTGATATCTCTCCTGCTGAAGAAGCTGGCATCCGCAACGCCACAATTCTCATCACAGGCGAATTTGTATACGGATATCTGCGCGGTGAAATGGGAAATCATCGACTCATTCGGATCAGCCCGTTTGATTCGGCCGGTCGCCGGCACACGGCATTTGCGGCAGTGGATATCGTGCCTGACATCGACGATGAAATAGAAATCGACATCCGCTGGGATAAGGATATAAAGGAAGACACGTATCGGTCGAGCGGAGCGGGCGGGCAACATATTAATAAGACGGATTCAGCCGTACGCTTGACGCATCTGCCGACCGGCGTTGTCGCGGCGTGTCAAAATGAACGCAGTCAGCATAAGAACCGTGCGACAGCTCGTAAGATGCTCACAGCCAAACTTTACCAGATCGAAATCGATAAACGGGAAGCCGAAGTTTCCGCGCGGCATGGCGAAAAAACAAAAATCGGTTTCGGTGGCCAGACAGTGCGCAACTATGTGCTTCATCCGGATCAATTTGTTAAGGATGCACGGACTGGTACAAAAGTCGGCAATCCGCAACCGGTACTTGATGGTGATCTGGATCTGTTTTTGGAATCGTATTTGCGGTGGACACTGGCAGGATTGTCGACGGCAGAAGAACGTGTCTAATCAAGCAACGCTTCAGCTCTTTTTAAGTTACGCATTTCAGGCACCGAGGACTGGCATCGCGAATGTCGGTAGCTATTTTTCTTCGACCGCGTGATTGACCGCGATACGTTTTTGCGGCACGGCAGCGTGCCGCATGGCATGGAGTTAATCGAAGGCTTGCTGCAGTTTCTGTGAATACATATTTTACCACTGACGATGAATAGAGTTTGGCGATCCGGATTGTCTCGCGAAGTCATCGTCAAAAACTCGCGTGGAAAATCGAGTTCTAGTTGAGCAGCGTTTTTTGTGACTTCTATGGGTTGGAAGCAGATGTATGCGATGGGATCAGACGGTGCCGTGAATTTCACGAAAATAAGCACTCGGCAAGCTATCGGAGTTTCTTACGCTCACTCCCAATTTCAAATGCTTGCGGCGGCTTTGCGTTTCATGTTTATCTCAGCGATTTTTGGCTGCGGTTCATCGACACCCGATTTTCCGTCCACATCGCAGAGCAGTCCGACAGAGGCATTTGAGACAGTAAAACTATTCACGGATGTAACAAAACACGCGGGGATTTCTTTCGTGCACGCGGATGGACAGCGAGCGAGTTACGAGTTTCCACGTTCAATGGGCTCGGGCTGCGCTTGGCTGGATGCTAACGGGGATGATCGTCTGGACATTCTGCTGATCCAAGGCGGGCCACAGTCGGATACTGAAAGTCCAAGGCTGCTGGCCGCTGTATATCTGCAAAAAGAAGACGGTCGATTTGCAGACTTTAGCCTTGAAGCAGGGCTGATGGGATCCGGATATGGAATGGGTGTCGCGGTGGGAGATGTCGATAACGACGGGGACAGTGATATCTACCTTCCGAAGTACGGCCCCGACCAGTTATTCCTGAATGACGGGACCGGTCGATTTACGGACATTACGCAGGACGCTGGAATCATTAATCCACAGTGGGCCACTGCTGCCGCCATGACAGATTTGAATCGCGACGGCTGGCTGGATGTGGTGGTTGCAAATTATGTAGATTATTTTCCGGGAACATTCTGTGCTGATGCTGCTGCACGTCAGGATTTCTGTGGGCCGCAGGATTTTCGAGGTACTCCGAATCGAGTGTTCATGAATCTTGGACGTTCCGACGATGGGAAAGTGCATTTTGAAGATCGGTCGGCAGCCTCTGGTCTGGCGTCGTTGCCAAGCAAAAGTCTCGGACTGGTGTGTCGAGATTTTGACAACGATGGAGATACGGATATTTTTGTTGCGAATGATGGCGAAGCAAATCAACTGTGGATCCAGAACGAGGAAACCTTTACCGACGAGGCGTTCGTTCGCGGCGTGGCAGTGAATCGCTTCGGTGAACCGGAAGCCAATATGGGAACATTGATTGGCGACTTTTCGGGTGATGGTCAGCTAGACCTCCTCGTTACTCATCTTTCCGGTGAGATGAACACTCTCTGGCAAGGTGATGCCCGTGGGTACTTCATGGATCAGACATCTAGGTTCCGGATGGGCGCGGCGGGACTGGCACAAACGGGTTTTGGGATCGTTGCCTCAGATTTGGATTGTGATGGGCGACTGGAGATCCTCGTCGCAAACGGAAAAGTAAAACGTGATCGCCATCGGATTTTCTCCGGCGGTGATTTCTGGGCCGCCTACGCTGAGCGGAATCAGATCTTCTTGGCGAGGGACAGTGACTTGCAGGAATTCCGAGACGGAAACGCGGGATTTACTGGGCCAGAAGAAGTTTCCCGAGGACTTGCGACTGGAGATTTTGATCAAGACGGCGATCAGGATCTGCTTGTGACTAGCATTGGTGTGCCAGCACGACTTTATCGTAACGATGCCGTTCGCACTGGGCACTGGCTGAGTGTCCGACCCTACGATCCGGAGCGAAAAAGGGTTTCCTATGGGGCGAAAGTCACCGTGATTGCCGAGAGTCGCAGCTGGTCAGCAGAGATAATTCCTCACACCAGTTATTTGAGCAGTCTGGAACCCCTAGCCCACTTTGGGCTGGGAGCCGTGTCGATCTTGACATCGGTCGAAGTCGTCTGGCCGGACGGACCATTCATGGTCGAAGTGTTTGTGGCACCCGCAACCGATCAGCGAGTCGAACTGATTCGAGGAAGCGGAATCGAACGTCGTACGGCCTCAGTGGAAGAGGTGCCGTAATGTCCGCGCGAAGTCTGTTTAGATCCCGTAGACTGCGATTGGCGGTCAGCATTGTTTCTGTTGCGGCAATTACGGGCGTAGCGGCTATCAATCTCTGGTGGCACTCCAGATCGTCAGAATTTCCCCCAGAATTTTTTCCGGAAGGCTTATCGGGGACGTTACAGGAAGACATTGATCTTGCTCGCCAGAGAATTGCAAAAGCTCCGGGTGCCGGATCGTGGGGTGCTCTGGGGGAACTGTGCATGGCTCACGAGCTTTTGCCGCAGGCTGAATGGTGTTTTGGGCAGGCATCGACACTTGCACCGGATGATCCCAAGTGGATTTATCTGTTGGGTGTGATGGCTGAGGAAGTCGACCTAGTGCAGGCGGTTTCCTTCTATGACAGGGTGCTCAGTCTGGATCTTTCCGTGGCCGCCGTACATTATCGTCGCGGACGTGCATTGGCCCGTGTCGGGCGATTCAAGGATGCCGAGCAGTCTCTGAAGGCTGCGGGTGACATGTCGGAGCAACATCCATTGGTTCTGAAAGCGATGGCTCAGCTTCGGATCATGCAGAGTGATCGCGAAGGAGCATTGATTTTGATCCAGCAGGCTGCCAACGATGGTCGAGCGGGCTTTGATGTCGTCGAAGAAGCAAAACGGCTCCTGCCCCTCCAGCCTCAGCAAGATGCGACGTTGATAACACCAGCGTCCGAAGCAGATTCTGCAAGGCGACACACAACTCCACTGCTTCCGGAACCATGGCTAGACGGAGTCGCACGCCGTTTGCCACGCAACGCTGAGGTGGCAATTCAGGCGGATGCACTCGCGTCGCAGCAAAATTATAAGGCCGCTTTGGAGATGTACGGGCGGCTGATCCGAATCGAAGATCGCAACTCGCGCGCCCATAACTTCCATGCGATGGTACTGATGAATACAGGAAATGCTCAGCAGGCTTTGGCAGAAATCAGGAAAGTCTGCGAGGAGTTTCCGCAGGATGCTCTGGCTTTCAGCAGTCGAGGAGCCATCGAGGCTCGGATGGGAAACTTTTCTGCTTCCATCGAGTCACTTCAGGAAGCAGTGCGGCTCAAACCGGATTTTGCAGATGCTCACAGAGCCCTACTCATGATATTTCAAATTCAAAAGAAGAACGATCAGGCCGAAAGGCAATTCCGAATCCTGCTTGCAATTGTGCCAGCTGACCTCGAATTACAGGCACAATATGCAGCGTTTCTGCGTGCTCACAGCCGTTCAAATTAAGAGGGTTTCCTTAGCTGTACTTGCCCGAGCATCCGAATTTCTTAAGGCGTGCTCCCGTGGCTACGCATCCACTGACGTCTTTGAAGGCCGTTTGACACACGCTTTACTTTCTTTTTCGCTGAAAATAATCCGATGCCAGTCGATGTCCCCAAAGATTTCTTACTGGAACAGTATGACGGATGCATTGAATCGGCAAGAATGCCTGTTATTATGCAAATGATGGTAGAATCGCTGCCGTTGATCGCATTTTAAATCTAGTTTTGGAGAATTTTCTATGAAGAATGTTGCCTGTTTTTTGACGCTCGCTCTGATCGTTGGTTGCGAAGGAGGAGCAGATCAGGCTGCTATTGCTCCCGAAAAGAAAGCGGAGCTGGATGCCACGATGCAAGATGACATGAAGAAGATGACAGGGGAGCTGAACCAAAACCCAGACACTCCAAAACCTGAGGCTGAGGCTAAATAATAGCTTTCCGTTGCCTGTTAGGCAGCGGCGTGAGGCTCCACTGGCTTTTTTACTTGTCGTTACTCACATGCTTTGTCGTGAAAGGCCGCGTTGTTACCGTCGCCGGACGGTGCGCGGGGCATTTTCGGCCAACCAATGGTGTTCGCTTCTCCAAGACCCCTAACGGTCTCTAACGGTCTCTGACGAGCGTGGCGAAACGAAATGTGGGTAACGACAATGGCTTTTGCGCATTGCGTCGCAAGTTTGGAGACTCAGGAAGGTTCAGGCAATTCGAACGTCGCGTTCATTGGCAGGTGATGCCCGGCAGGTGATTGTCGAAAG
>QWQG01000255.1 GCA_003670925.1 Planctomycetota bacterium
AGTCCGGCGAGTGAAGCGGCGTCAGCCAGTACCTCGTTTTTATCCCGGCAGACTGACGCATGGCGCTCACCAAATGTCTCACCCATTACCGCGCGAGGTATCATTGGCAGCCGCCATTTGGTTTCTGCAACACAGTTCAAGATGGCTCAGATTTTGAGCAACTCGAAAAAGAACATTCCGAGATTCTCTCTCATCCAGTTCTACCCAGAACACTTGTCGTATCCAAGGGCCCGCTGTCGCTTTCTGCATGCAGGCAACCCGCCGTTGCGGCTTATGTTAGCATTGATGATACTTTGTTAAACTTGGCGTTAGCGTTGCTGCCGACAGCTGAGACGGCTGCGATGCACACCACGATGATCAGGGCCAACATGACCGCGTACTCAACTGCGGTTGGGCCGTCTTCAGATACGATGAACCGCTTAACACTGCTGACAAACTTGCTCATTTTAAATTCCCTTACGATGTGCCCGAATCAGGGCCGTTGGTGATAAAACAGTCAGTAACTACAACAAAAACAACTCCCCCACGAGGAGTCAAATCTTACTAAATCCTGCAGCAGCTAGTGCGTCATGCCGGTTCAGTGCACCAGATCTCCAAACCCGTTTGAATCACCGCCCAGCAGCTTGATTAAAACGCCAGTTCGAATTGAACACGGCTTAAATTTTCCAACAGTAGAAAAGGAGGATTCGAGGTTGCCTCGAATCCTCTTTTTTACAACACACTTGCCCTAACCAATAGCCCGCTGTCGCTTTCTGCCTGCAGGCAACCCGCCGTTGCGGTTTATGATAGCATTGATGCTACTTTGTTAAACTTGGCGTTAGCGTTGCTACCGACAGCTGAGACGGCTGCCAAGCACACCACGATGATCAGGGCCAACATGACCGCGTACTCAACTGCGGTTGGGCCGTCTTCAGATACGATGAACCGCTTAACACTGCTGACAAACTTGCTCATTTTAAATCCTCTTACGATGTGCCCGAATCAGGGCGGGTTGAGTCACGGTGGCTTTTAACCACACTAGAAAACGACTCTGCCATGCAGAGTAAATTCTCCGTAAATTAGCTAGAGGCCTTTGCGGCATAGCAATTCAGTCCGCGATACTCGCTGGCTGACAAGAAGAACTTAGGTCAGAAAATCACCACGTCAAAGAAAATTCTGTTTTTCCCGACAGGATGCGTAAATGCCCCAAAAGTTGAGCAAATTCCGCTAACGCTATGGTTTTCCCAGAGCGGATTATCAGAGGCAACGCGTGCTGTGCCGCATCGCACATCCGTAAGAACCAGTTTGCCCGGCATCCGTAAGCGTTACTCAGCGGCCGCTCTGGATCTGTCTTAGCAATTGGTGTTCGAGCAGTGGGTCGCGACCGCTGGACAGCCAGCGTGATGGTCCACTCTGCCCCACGACTTGGTCGAGGTCGCGTGTGAAAGGCTGCGATTCTTGGAACGTAGCACCGCCTTCGTAATTTGCGGCTAACCCTGGCAGATCCTCAATCTCTTTATCAACACGGACACTCACCGTCATCAAGCCTAGGCCGGATGACTGCATGCTGACGTTGACACGGCGACGAATGGACTGCAGTGTACTCTCGAGACGGTTCGCCAGTCCCACAGAATCAGGGTGCCACGGTTCAAGTAGATTTGAACCACCGCGATACTGCGTTTCGATGACGCCTTCCAGCTTACTTTCGCGAGCCACTTGGAAGTGATTGCGGTGCAGCACGACGACGGCATGCTCCCATAGCGAATCGCGGTCGGCGGAGACCTGAATTACGCTCCCCCCAGCTGCAGGAGCCTTGGGTGGCCCCGAAAGACAACCGCTGCACATCGCACAACATGCGAGCAGCCAACGTCCAAGCACGACCGTGCGGAACGGTCTGTGGTAAGATTTTTGCTGCGTGCCTTTCAACACATTCGCGTCCCTGCAAACGTTATGATCCGATCTGCAGCATTCTGGCACTGAACCCCGTGATGATTCAAGATCACTTTGGAGAAAGCATTTCACGGCCCAAAACCGGCTTTTAATGGCGAATTTTGCAAAGGGACGTCCTTAGTACTCATCGCGCGTCTGCATGAACAACGCTTTTTTTTCCCCGGGCAGCGTAAAGTCGAATCCGCATGCTTGGAAAAAGCCATCAGCTGACGTGATGGCCATAACCTCCAGCACGTTGCGCCGCACGGCCAGTTCGACACAACGCTGCACGAGTGCGCGACCGATTCCTTTGCCTTGGTGATCCTCATGGACGGCAAGACTGCGAATTTCTGCCAATTTGGCCGAATAAATCTCTAACGCGGCAAAGCCCACGATGCAAGCATTGCTCTCTGCGACAAAACCAAACGGGATCAGATCACAGAGTTCATCAAACGTGCGCGGCAGAAGGCGATTCGCCGTTACGAAGTGATCAACTAGGTCTTCCAACTGTGGAATGTCTTCCCGACTCGCTTCGCGAATATTGAATGTTGGATCACTAGATCGTGCTGCTACGGTTTCCGTCATTAACCTGCATTTCCGAGGAAAGATTCGTGTTTGATCATTAGCCGCAAGCGATTGAGGGCTGTTCGTGCGGCACGCTGTCGAAAGATGGCGAGGTTCCCCGACATACTCACATCAAAGCTTTGGATATCATGAACGGTGCTCACGGCCACATAACCGCGGCGCATGATAACGCCGGAATCCAGCCGCTCGTCATAAAACGGTGAAGAGACCAGCACGAAGTCCACATTGTGATTGTGCCGCAATGTTTCACTCACAAGAGTCGCCAGCGTGAGCCAGTCTTCTGGGTGGTTGTTCTCTGCCGCGCGCGGCTCGACTCCAAGCATCCGCAAAGCCGCCGCATCCCACTCCCCCGGAATGACCATGGCCGTTTTCACCACCGCTCCGACAGTTGCGTTTTCCGACATCCACATGGCGAGTTGCCCACCGGTTGCAGCGCCTTCGACAAGTGCTACGGAACGATTGCCAGATTTCAGAAGCTCTGCTACGACGTCGTGCAATTCATCGTCACCGTCTGCATAAACAGCGTCGCCCAAGCGTTCACGAACCAGCTGACATGTCTCGCGGCTTAGCCGTTCTGCTTCTTCAACAGACTGCGAACGCGCAGTCACCCAAAGTGAAATCACCGCTTCGCTGGCTGTGATCCCAACTTCCGGGTTTCGTCCGCGCGCCGTCAAATCGCCCAACAATTGTTCCGCATCCGATTCGCCGAATCCAAACGTCCGAATCACGGCGCGGCGCAACACCATGCCGCTGTCAAGCAAGACCGGACGCACATGCTGCTCGAACATCGGTCTCATTTCGGCCGGCACACCTGGCATGACCGCGATGAGACATCCCTGGGATGCATCCGGAACATCTGCTGTCACACTCATCGCCGCCCCAGTCGACGTGATACGCATCAGAATCCCAGGGGCTGTGCCACACGTGTTGACCAGCACATCTGAATACTCCGGACGATCTGCCTGCCGACGATTCCGTGCGGGCATTTCACGTCCTCGCGCCACAAACAAAGCCTCAATCTGTTCCAGCGACTGCAGATCGCGAATCAGACGCTGATCGAATGCCAACCCCAATGCGTCGCGTGTGATATCGTCTAGTGTTGGCCCAAGCCCACCCGTAATAAGGACAACCTGCGCCCGTGTGACGGCAGTTCGGAATTCACTGACGATGGCGTCCAGATCATCAGCCAGCGTGGTGTGCCGCATCACGGTCCAGCCAAGCACTTCCAGTTCACGGCTGAGCCATTGGCTGTTCGTGTCCAGTTTTGAACCGCAAGTCAGTTCAGATCCAATTGCAATGATCTCAGCAAACATAAGCCCCAGCGATCCTGCGCAACGCAACGGAATTGTTCGTCAACAGCCAAAGCCTAATCAATCGCCGCTTGAAACAAAAGTGCCGGGCATAAAAGTGGCTCGATCAAGATTTCCCCTTGAAACATTTCGTGCGAAGCGACAACGGAGATCGGTTTAATGATCGGGCCGAAAATTCGGGTGACAGGCTTCGAATCTGGGAACTTGGCCGGCGATGCATGGCGTGTCTATCCTCAGAAACTAGATCGCAGCACAAGCGCCGCAGGTGGGATTCAAACCCAAGCCGTCTGTGGGTTATGCTTCGCCGATGAAGCATCTCAAACGTAGGACACTTTGTCTCTCCCTGCTTGCGTTGCTGCTGATTGAAGTGCTCGTGTGCCTTCAGTACCGCGGACCTGCAGTTGTATCGGAACGCGACGCTGATGCGTGCACCGCCGCCGGCGTGGCAACGTTTTCGGCTGAGCGGGCGTTAAGAATTCATCAACAGGTGTTCGATGACACGCCGCATCCCGCGGGGTCGGCTCAAAACGATGCCGTGCGTAGTCGACTGGTGGACCTGCTACAGAAAGATGGTTGGCTGGTTAAAGTGCAGTCAAGTCAGGTTGCCGATGGTACCGTACACGCATCGTTGCGACTGCACAACGTGATTGCCACACGGCCGGAACTCAGGAGACTTTCTTCGCCGCCCGTGGTATTGGCTACACATTATGATTCCTGCCGCTTTGGCCCGGGAGCCGGGGATGCCGGCGGTTGCGTTGCAGCGGTCGTCGAAGCCGGACGTTTGTTGACACTGAACACTGAACAACTGCAGCGACCAATCTGGCTGCTCTTCACCGATGGCGAAGAAGCCGGTCTGCTCGGAGCACGCGAATTTGTGCAATCTCATTCATGGCCGCAGCACCAGCCTCTGGTGCTAAATTTTGACGCACGAGGCACTTCAGGGCCTGTGGTAATGTACGAAACTCATTCCGGAAATTCGGTTGCTGTTGCGGCATGGATTAATACGATCGGGCAGCCCCGGATCACGGGCTCTTTGTTTACGGCCGTCTATCGCACGATGCCAAATGGGACGGACTTCAGCGTGTTTCAGCAGGCCGGGTGGCAGGGCTTCAATTTTGCAATCCTTGATGGAGCCCAGCGGTATCATCAGCCCGATGATTCGTTCGCTCACCTCGATCCGCGAAGCGTACAGCATTTCGGCGAACACGCGTTGAAGCTGTCCACACTGCTTGCGTCCAGCCCTACGGATCCGGCAACGACGAAAGAAAACGCGATTTTCTTTGATGTGCTCGGCTTGTTTGTGGTGCATTTTCCGGTCTGGTGGTGTCTGCCGATTCGTTTTGCACTGCTGCTTATTTCTGTTCAGCTCTATGGACGCCATGTTCTGCGACGGGACGTCCTGAAACAGTCACTGCGTGTCTGGCTCACGATGCTGCTGATCGCGGTGGCCGCTCCGCTTGTGGGATGGATTTTCAGTGCGTGTATCAGAGGCACCCTGATTTTGCCACGCTCCTTCGTATGGTACGGGCACGGCTTATCGTTTGGGATGTGGGTCCTTAGCCTGCTGATGGCGTTGAGCATCGCGGAATGGATGCTGCATCGCATTGAGCAACGCATTGTGTGGGATGCGTTCTGGCTGGGGCAAGCCATGACCTGCATGGTCGTGTCGATGTGGGCTCCGGAATTCAGCCACCTGCTATCGATCCCCGGCGGTATGGCAATTGTGCTGACTCTGACCGTAAGATCCATGCCCCTGCGAACGCTGCTAGCCACGACGGGGGCTGGTCTCATTTTGATTCCCGTGCAGCATCTGCTGTCGATTGCCCTCGGGCCCTCAGCGGGACTGTTGCTCTTTCCCACGTTTGTACTGCTTGCAATGCCGATGCTGCCCGCCATGGGGAAATGCCGCGTTGGGGGTTAAAACTGCGAGTTAATTCCCTGATTAAAATCGGCCTCGGGGCGGAATATCTGTGGCTGAGCAGATTGAAGGTACGACTATCCACCTTTACAATTTCGGCAATGAAGGTTCCATCGGAAAGGGCTGCTTTAACATTCCGAATCTGGCCGTAACAAGAGACACATGGTAACTTAAAATCTATGCTTAAGGATTCATGTCAAATGCACTTCCGCTGTCCCATATTTTTACTTGCAGGCTCAATAATTTCGGTTACGACGACGAATGGAGCGGATCCGTTGCCGTCTAAGTTAGACTTGAGTAGCAGTTTGTTAGTCGGCGTTGCCGAGACGGACATCACACCACCGGTCGGTTTTCCGATGGCTGGTTACTATCACGAGCGGCTAGCCGAAGGGACGATTGATCCACTGAAGGCCAAAGCCATCGTATTTCGTGATGGTGAGACAGCAGCCGCTCTTGTGGTGTGTGACCTGATTGGCATCGCCACAGACCTGTCGCGTGAAGTGCGAAGGCGGGTCTTTGAGAAGACGGGCATCCCAGAGAACAATATCGCGATCTCAGCAACGCACTCCCACACCGCCCCAGACTACATGAAAGAATTGTATTTGTATCTAGGGAAAGAAAAACAGGAAGAATTGCGGGCTACATACATCGAAAAATTGATTGCTGGACCAGTGGAAGCCGTCGTCCAAGCCCATGCCCATGCAAAGCCTTCGGCGTTGGCATCCGGTTCTGCGGCGCAAGTCACACCGGTTGCCTTTAATCGCCGATTCGTGATGCGCGACGGCAGCGTGCAAACGTGGCAAAGCTTGGCAAATCCTGAAGTGGTTCGGGCTGCCGGTCCAATTGATCCAGCAATCGAACTGCTCACGATTCGTGATCCACAGGGCGACAAGCCTCATTGCATCGTCAGTAATTTTGCGTTGCATCTTGATACTGTCGGCGGCATGCGATGGAGTGCGGACTATCCATTCTTTGTCGAACGCACGCTCCGCAATGCATTCGGCCCAGATGTCATTTCGATTTTTGGCACCGGCTGTTGCGGCGACATCAACCACGTTGATCCTGCAGAGACCATCAGACACAAGGCAGATTTTATCGGCGACTCCATCGGAACTTCGATCAGCGAACAGATTACTCAGCTGAAGCCAATTGAAAACACACGACTGGCGGTCAAGTCTCAGGTCGTGCAACTGCCGCTCGAAGACGCAACCCGCGAAGAGGTCGAACGTTCGGTTCAGCTTGTCGACTTGGCAAATCACGGCGGCAAGGTGGAATTTCTGGAGCATGTCACCGCGTACAAAAAACTCATTATTGATCAGTTGCGACATCGTGAGCCGTACACGAAAACAATCGACCATATCACATGGGGACTCAGTCGCTCACTGGCCGGCGTGGGTGAGACACTGCCAGTCAGCATGACCGTAATTACGCTTGGGAACGACGTGGCGATTGTTTGTCTTCCTGGCGAAGTGTTTGTTGAGTTAGGGTTGGCGATCAAACATGCGTCGCCTTTCCGCACGACGATTGTGATCGAGCTATCGAATGCCATAGAATCGATTTACATTCCACACCGCGCTGCTTATGCGGGTGGCAGCTACGAAGTGACCAATTCTGCCGTCCAGCCGGGCAGCGGAGAGATCTTGGTTGAGACCGCCCTGACGTTGCTTCGCGCTGCTGCGATGGATGCCAAAAACCCCTAACATTCCGGCGAGGCCATGGCACGTTGCGCTGGCCCATTCAGGCAAGATCATTGGTCATTGAATTGCGGACCGCATCACACGGGTGGCAGCGAAGTCTATTAAGCAGAGAGGGAGTTGAAACAATGTCTCAGTGGAATTTGTCTTCCTCGTTGCAGACCCAAGATGCCCTGAATCGCCGTCTGTTCCTGAAACATGGTACGACCGCGATCGGTGCGACGGCGTTGGCGACGTTGATGAATTCCGGCAGTGGAGCCCAGGCTGCACGGGAACTCGGGTCGCCACAGTTTCCGAATCACGCACCAGCGGCGAAACGGATCATTTATCTGTTTCAGTCCGGAGCGCCGTCTCAGCTGGATTTATTTGATCCGAAGCCGATGCTGGCGGAACACAGGGGTGAGGACCTGCCGGCTTCAATTCGACAGGGACAACGGCTGACGACGATGACAAGCGGTCAGTCTGTGTTTCCTGTTGCGCCGTCTATTTTTAATTTCGCGCAACACGGCGAATGTGGCATGTGGATGAGCGACGCTCTGACGCACATGCCAACGCTAGCTGACAAATGGTGCATGATTCGCTCAATGCACACCGAAGCCATCAATCACGATCCGGCCATCACATTTTGCCAAACTGGCTCGCAGTTGGCAGGCCGACCAAGTATTGGGTCATGGGCTAGCTATGGACTGGGTAGTGAAAACGAAAACCTCCCGGCTTATGTGGTCCTGACCTCATTCGGCAGCGGACGGCCAGACGACCAACCGCTGTACGACCGCTTGTGGGGTTCCGGATTTCTTCCTTCGAAACATCAGGGCGTAAAGTTTCGCAATTCGGGCGATGCTGTCCTGTACCTGAGCAACCCGCAGGGCATGTCGGTGCAGACACGCCGCAGCACCCTCGATCGACTCGCATCGCTCAATGAACAGCATTTTGAAACGGTTGGTGATCCAGAAATTCAGACACGCATTGCCCAGTATGAAATGGCGTTCCGAATGCAGACAAGTGTGCCGGAGTTGCTCGATATTTCCAATGAGCCGAAACATGTGCTGGAAAGTTACGGACCGGATGTTCATCGCAGCGGGAGTTACGCATCGAACTGTCTGCTGGCACGGCGACTGGCAGAACGGGATGTGCGTTTTGTGCAATTGTTTCACATGGGTTGGGATCATCATGGCGGTTTGCCGAATGCTGTTCGAGGACAGGTGCGCGACACAGATCAGGCCACAACAGCATTGATTAACGACCTTGAGCAACGCGGCCTCTTAAAAGATACGCTCATCGTCTGGGGTGGTGAATTCGGTCGAACCGTGTATTCGCAAGGTGGCCTGTCCACTGACGACTACGGGCGGGACCATCATCCGCGGTGCTTCACAATTTTGATGACGGGGGCAGGTATCAAGGGCGGTTTGACGCTCGGGGAGACTGACGATTACTGCTACAACATCGTGCGGGATCCAGTGCATGTGCACGATTTGAATGCGACGATTCTGCATTTGATGGGAGTCGACCACGAGCAGCTGACCTATAAATATCAAGGCCGCGATTTTCGACTGACCGATATCCATGGTGAGCTTGTAAAATCGGTACTTTCGTAGGAATCCGCATGACCTCACAGGACTGTGGCAAGCCGCTTGCATTTCGCGACAAAGTGAAGGGCTAACATTGCAATCTTGTCCAGAAGCGATAGAGTTCGACCTCTGAGCGTCGCCTGTCCAAACGCTCAGCATTGCACTTTAGCTGCATGAAAGCCCAAGAATTTCAAGAAGAGACGACTGCTGAAATTCTGATGGCGCTCAGTTTCCGTAACCCATAATTAAGGGTCAGACGATGACTGTTGAAGCGTGGCATAGGTTTGTGTGGCTTTTCCGCGATGCCTTTTCCGGATTGCTAGCGGCGTTTTGGATGTTCCTCGCGACCAGCAACACGGCTGCCGCGTTTCAGGCCCAACCTGCGGTGCCTCCCGTGCTGGATGCCAAGGGTCAGCAGATTCAAGATCTTGTGCAGTCGGCGATGGCGAAAATGGATCGCGGTGAATGGGACGCCGCCATTCAGGACTGCGCTTCAGCGTTGCTGGTCGATGAAAAAAGTGGTCGAGCGCTCGTGGCGCGAGGCATGGTTTACAACGCCAAAGGTGAATACGAAACCGCACTCAAAGACTTTGATTTGGTCACCTCCCAGACCGGCCGCGAAGCGACGATGTTGATCAATCGTGCCGATGCTTATGCCGCCCGATCACATACTCTCTATCAGCAGGGCAAGTATCTGGCAGCGATCGACAGCGCGTACTTTGCGACACTGGAAAAAAATGATCATATCGGTGCGCATCTAAATCGAGCTCAAGCGTACGTGGCACGTCGTCAATATGACAAAGCCGTGAACAGCGCAAACCGAGCAATCAATGCCGACGAAAAATCGGCCGCAGGTTACAGCATGCGAGGTTTTGCGTACGGAGCCCAAGGCAACTTTGACCAAGCTTTGGCCGATGAGAATAAAGCTCTTGAACTCGATGCAAATCTGGCGGTGGCATATCAGCGTCGAGCGGCGGCGTGGGTTGGGAAGAACGACGCGGTCAACGCGTCTGCAGATTTTGACAAAGCGATTGCGCTTGACCCAAGTCTGGTCGATGCGTTGTGTGATCGAGCCTACTTCTATGCGTTGCAGCGGGATCTGGTCAAAGCAATGGCTGATCTGGATCTGGCGATTCAGAAAAACCCAAAGTTTCCAAAAGCGCATGTGCAAAAAGGACTAGCACTGCTGGACCAAGAGCGTTTCGATGAGGCAATCGCCTGCTTTGATACGGCCCTTCAACTTCAGGACAATCACGCTGGGGCTCACTGTTACCGGGGTTACGCATTGCACAGCAAAGGATCGTACACGGGGGCGGTAGAAGCGTTTACCAAAGCCATCACACTTGATCCCGAACTTGTCGTCGCGTACTCAGGGCGAAATCTTTCGCACAAGAAACTCAAAATGCTGACTCAGGCTACTGCGGACGCCGCAAAGGTCAAGGAACTGATGCCTCAACCGGCGCCCAAGAAAAAGGAAGAGAAGAAAAAGGAAGAACCGTCGCCACGTTTTCTCGTCAAATCCAAACCCGTGGATCCAGGGAAAAAACTTGATCTGGCACGCTCTGCTGCCGAAGTCGATCGTCTCGTGACAGCCAATTACGCCAAACATCGCGTTGCTGCGAATCCCAAGACCACAGACGAGCAGTTTTTACGACGCATCTATCTGGACGTGACCGGCACAATTCCAACTCTGGGGCAGGCAACAAAGTTCTTGGCAACGTCGGATCCCGAAAAACGCTCGGCATTGATCGACGAACTGCTCAGCAGCGACGGCTATGCCAGTCATTGGTTCAACTACTGGGCTGACGTGCTCCGCTACACTGACAGCCTTAACAACAATGTTCGCGGTGAACCGTATCGCCAGTGGATCAAGCAGTCGCTGGCTGAAAGTAAACCGTGGGACAAATTTGTAAATGAACTCCTGACAGCCCAAGGGCTGGTCTGGAAAAATCCGGCGACAGGCTACGTCCAGCGTGATTCCGGAATGCCGCTGGACAATATGAACAATACGGTCCGCATCTTTCTGGGCACCCGCATAGGTTGTGCGCAGTGTCACGATCATCCGTTCGATCGCTGGACTCAGAAAGAATTCTACCAGATGGCAGCGTTCACGTTCGGAACGCTCACGAATACCAGCGGCGGTGACACGCGGTATTGGGAAAAGAATCCGAACGATCGGTTGCAGGAAGAATACGACAAGATTGTCCAAGAGGAAGAAGACCGCCGCAATAATTCGTACCGGTTTGATCGTCAGATCGGGATCAACATGATGATCGTGAACGATCAGGTTGACCGAAAAATCTCCTTGCCGGCAGACTACGCCTACGACAATGGCAAGGCGGGTGAAGTTGTTCCCCCGAAAGCCCTGTTTGGGCAACCTGCCGACGTGCGAAAGGATGAAACTCCGCGGCAAGCTTTTGCGCGCTGGGTTGCATCCAAAGAAAACCCACGTTTTGCGGTGGTCATTGCCAATCGACTGTGGAAACAGACGTTTGGAATCGGGCAGATTGAACCGGTGGATGACATGATGGACAGCACGATAGCCGAAAATCCGGAACTGATGACGTTCCTTGAATCTGAAATGAAGCGTTTGAATTTCGATATGAAGGAATATCTAAGGATTCTTTACAACACTCAGGCCTATCAACGCCAAGCTTGTTTTGATGAAATCAATCCTGGAGCACCATATCACTTCGCCGGTCCTGTGCTCAGACGCATGACGGCTGAACAGGTTTGGGACTCTATTTTGACGCTGGCTGTGCCCGATGAATATCGTGAATTGCCTGCTGAAGTTCGCACGACTGCGCTCGATCTTGATCTGACCAGCGTCACTGCTGAAAATCTAATGGCTGCAGAAGCGAAAGCGCAGGCAGTGGACGGCGAACAAGGCAAGCGACAGGCACCTTATCTCTACAAGGGAGTCCTGTTGGCCCGCGCTTCTGAATTGCCGTCTCCCGTTCCGGCTAGTCACTTTCTGCGGATGTTTGGCCAATCAGATCGCGAACTGATTTCGGCGTCATCGACGAGCGGTTCGGTGCCGCAGGTGCTGTTCATGCTCAATGGCCCCATTTCCCACATGTTGCTGGAAAGCAACTCCACGATCTATAACAACGTCATGCGCCGCAAAACGGTGGATGATGGTGTTGAAACTGTTTTCCTGACGATTTTGAATCGAAAGCCAGATATGGAAGAAAAGAAACTGGCTGCCAACGAAATCACCAAGGCTGGCCCAGCGGGTTACGGTAACGTCATCTGGTCGTTGCTCAACACGCGGGAATTCCTGTTCATTCAGTAATTACTCTTAACAAAACAAGTAGCTGGAATCGCAAGAATTCAGCACTTGGGCTGAATTCTTGCGAATCCAGCGACGACAAGCAGTTTTATTCAGGGTTATAGGTCTCTTTTGTTCTTGTTCCGCGAGAAATCCCATGCGAAACGTGCTCACAAAACTTGACGACATCAACCGCCGCCGATTCGTCGAATACGCGGCGAAATCAGCGCTTGGGGTGAGCGTCCTGCCGCTGTTCAACGGCGTTCTCAGCGCCGCTCAGGAGAAACAAACAGCCAAAGCTGCCCCGAACGCCACCAAGGGTAAAGCCAAGCGACTGATTTATCTCTTCATGAATGGAGGCATGACGCATCTTGATACATTTGATTTAAAACAAGGTCATGAAAATCAAGGTCAGACAAAAGCGATTGCGACTAACGTAGCGGGATTGCAACTCAGTGAATTTTTGCCAACACTCGCCGGGGTGTTTGACAAGCTGGCCGTCGTGCGCTCGATGTACACTCAGACGGGCGATCACGAAGCGGGCGAGTACCTGATGCGCACCAGCTACGACCAGATTGCCACAGAACGGCATCCATCGCTTGGTCCCTGGATGCAGAAATTTAAGGGGCGTCAAAACAAATCCTTGCCTGACACAGTTCTGATCGGCGCCCCCGCACGGCATCCGGGGGCGGGATTTTTTGATCCCACGTACAGTCCGCTGCCGATCGGTGATCCGAATTTAGGTTTGGAAAACACCAAACCGCCGGAGTATCTGACAGCGTCATCGTTTGATAAACGTCAAGCGTTGATTGATGGTTTCGATCGCAAGTTCCGCGAGCGATACCCGCTGCAAAGAGTAAAACAGTATTCGGATTTTTATACCGAAGCCACGAGCTTGCTGACCAGCGGTGAACTCAAAGCATTTGATCTGAACGAAGAGAAACCCGAAGACCGCGACCGCTACGGACGTGATGCCTTCGGCCAGGGATGTCTGCTGGCTCGCCGATTGATCGAAAGCAACGTGCAGTGCGTGGAAGTCACTTGTGGCGGATGGGACATGCACAGCAGCATTTACAACAGCGGCACGCTGCCAGCTCGCGCCGGGATCATGGACAAGGCGATGGGGAATCTGATCAAGGATCTGGCTGCTCGCAAGTTACTGGATGAAACCCTGATCGTGCTGACGACGGAGTTTGGACGGTCGCCGGTCATCAATTACAACGCCGGTCGTGACCATCATCCTGCCGTATTTTCGTCTGTCATTGCGGGCGGAGGAATTAGGGGTGGTCAGTTCTACGGAAAATCAGACGCAGCAGGGCATGCCGTCGATGAGGACGGCGTCACTCCAGCCGATTTTAACGCCACGATTGCGACCGCCTTAAATATGACACTTGCTGAAGTCGTCCATTCACCGACAGGTCGCCCCTTCAAAGTCGCCCACGACGGCAAAGTCCTGTCAAAGTTGTTGTAGCGGTAAGGAGTGGTTTGTCGGCACTCCATAAGGTGGCTCTTTCGCGCGGTATCGACATTTTCGCTCGATGTGTCAGACAAATCTTGCCGCGTCAATACTCATGACCGTCAAAGAAAACATCAAGTCCGTATGATTGCAATGTGTTCCGTGTCTCCGACGCGGGTCGCAGCGGTGCAGAGGCGGCACTAGGACCACAGAGTTCGAGCCAAATGGCCCTCTGATACCCGCTGACTGCAGGACGCAAGCATGTTGACTGACAATCCTTATGCTCCGCCGCAGGCTTCAACGCTGAACGAATCTCCTGCAGCGACGCGTTCGCATTGGAATCGCATGCTGCTCATGCTGCCGTTTTCGATTGTCGCCGCACTCGCTGGCGGAGCGATGAATCGGGACCCCGGAGCATTGCTGATCGACCCGATGATCCATCCCTTGGCACCCTCTGGACTGGTCTTTGGCCTGTGCGCTGCGTTTGCGGGCAGTCTGATTTTTTCGACGCGCAGCATCTGGATCACTCCAATAATCCCCTTCGTGGCAATGGCGGCTTTCGGCATTACCGGACACCTGATGAATCTGGCCGACATGCGACTGCGCAGTGGCGGCAACGCAGGGGTGTTTGTTGTCGAACTCAGCTTCGCTAGCCTCACAGGGATGGCATTGATCGCCGTGACGTTCGTCTTTGCACGGATGCTCGCCATCTTGAATGCCCTTAGGTGGGCCGTGATTGGGACATTTCTCGGTGCGTTGTGTGTCGTGGTCGTGAACGGCTTGTCGATGGTGGCTTCGCTGTCCTCACTGCTTTATTGGACGATGTTCTCCTGGCAGTTTCTGATGATGCAGTACCTCGCATTGCTCAGCACAAAACCAGAGGTCGTGACGCAGGTCTGATGACACTCACGGCACCGATGGGCGGAGCAGATCGAAGCGATCGGTTGTGCGACAGTAGGACGCGCCGCCGAGGCGACCGATAAGATCTAACAGCCCGGGATCGGCCCAGCCAGCATGGTCCAAAACAGCATCGTCCAGATGCAGATGCACGATCTTTCCCACCACGATGTTGGCACCGCCAGGGCCGGGAGCCAGAGCCAGATGGTGCATCAGTGTGCATTCCAGACTCACCGGCGATGCCTGCACGCGCGGCGGCTTGACGATGCTGGACGGCACCGTTTCGAGGCCCGTGAGTTCAAATTCAGATTCGTCCGGTGGCAGTTCCGCGGAACTCAGATTCATCGCTTCCGCGAGTCGAAACGGGACAACATTGATCACAAATTCGCCGGTGTCCAGAATGTTCTTCAGTGAATCCTTCGGAGTACCGTCGCGGCGATTGGACGGACAGAACACGACGCTCGGCGGCTTTGCACCGACACCAGTGAAGAAACTGAACGGTGCCAGATTCGTCACACCGGATAACGAAACCGTCGAGACCCATGCAATTGGCCGCGGCACGATGATATGAAGCAGATGCTGATACATCGCGGAAGTGGGGATTTGTGCTGGATCGAGGTGCATGTCGTCAATACCACTCAGGCCACTTTGTCCATCGGAATCAGGCGCGGAATGGCGATCCGGAGTCCGACGACGTGACCGCAATGCGCCTGCAGTTCCGGAAAGCTGAATCGCAGAAACCGCACCAGATCTTCCGGAGCCTGCGACTGCAGATACTCCTTTGCAAACACGGCCATCTGGCGATCATAACCTTTCTGACTTCCGGTGTGCATGTAACACGCACCGCCAAACCGTCGGATATCTCCGTTGAACTGCGGGCTGATGTGGTACAGCTCATGAAAGACGGTAATCATCTTTTCTTCAAACGACAGATTCAGGAATCGAGGAAGAAAGAACGTCAGGATATACAGAGCCTCGCGGCCCTGATGCGTCACACGCTGGACTGTCCACAATCGTCCACGACGCCGCTCGACGCTTGCACCACCTTCGAAGCGCAGCGGCGTCAGTCGTGCCTGAACGCCCCATTCGACCGGTGATCGCGTCTGTGAGAATGTCACCGGGACCTCCGGCATTCGCACATGCCGGAACTCCGGATGTCGTCGGCAAATATCTTCGCAAAGGGCTGTCATCGCCCGGCAAAAATCAAAATGTTGCGCCACGCTGGTTACGCTCCCGATCCTTCGGAAGTTCATTAAACACAAAATAGCCACGTTTCCCCGCTACGGAGAGTAGTTTGACGACCAATTTCCGACAAGTTCAAACGTCCTGATTCCCTCAGCGAATTCGTTCGATCAAGCGCCGCGACATTTTCAATCCACGTCCGTTAGCCGCTTCACTAGAATTGTCGCGTAGCTTCCTCGCGGCAGATCGAACGACAACGTCAGCTTTTTGCGATGTTCGTGTAAATCATCGTCGGCGACCGCACACATCAGACCTGCCGGACGAATGAGGACGCGACGCATTCCCTTCGAAAAGAAACTGTCGCGTGGATACTTCACCCGGATTTCCCGCAGTTCAATCTTTTCTTCCTGCAACACGGCATCTAGAAGGTCTCCAAGCAGACCATCCGGTCGCTCGATCCGCGCACACGGCAGTTGTAACTCGGCTGCATGCAGCGTCGCAGCCTCAACGGCATTCAACGTCAGTGGAAACACACATCGTCCGCTCAGCAGGTCAAAGCTGGCCAATGAAGTCGGATCGCTGTGAGCCTCAATGAACCGCGTCAGCCAGCGATTCCACAACGCCGACTGATACGCCGAAAGATAGAGCCCCCGCAGATCGATATTGATCCGTGCTAAAGCCCCACGGAAGTCGGGATCGCGTCCAACTTTCACCTTGTCCGACAGGTGGGTCACGATGCTGCGACGATGCGAACGCTCGAGGCGTTGCTGACATTCGGGCCACTGCCCCCACAACTCACGCAACAATTGTTTCTGTTGTTTTTCCGACGACGAATCGTTGACGTGCGGATCGGCTAGAGCCAACCACAACGCGCGTTCCCAGTTGCTGAGGCACCATGCTCTTGCGATCCAGTCGCCGGATACGCCAAGTGAGCCGAATCGTTGATCATCAAAGTAGTTTGGCAGTCCTGTCTGCTGCACTTGCGCAACCGCAGCCTCCGCGCGCTCCACCTCGGCCTGCTGCATGTCGCGGAGGACAAGCTGAAATCTGTTGCCGTGGAAATCTGGTGGCGTAAAAGGTGTGTTGGTCTGGCCGAGGTATTCTAAGACGAATGAATCCTGTCGCAAGGCTTTTCTGGGACCGCTATAAATGGTCAGATGCTGAGTCGTGACGGCATGGCGATCTTTCAGGCCACCGTAGCTGATACGCTTCCGCTGCAAATTCCAGCGTTCAACAATCGCACTGATTGCTTCGGGCGTTCCGATCGACGTCTTGGTCAGTCGATACAATGCAAATGGGCCGTGCTGGGGAACGAGGTCTGTCAGTTCTTCGACCTGAAAGTCTTCAGGCAGTCTTCGCAGTTTCACGCGCGGGGATTCCAGAAAGTTTGAGAGGAACGGCGCTAGCCGCCAAGAGCTGTTTCACGGTTTAGCCGCAGTTGTCCGCAGGCTGCGTCAATGTCCGCACCTTTGCGTTTTCGCACGGTGGCTGTGATGCCGCGGTGTTCCAGAATTTCAAGAAATTGCTGAGTATCTGGAGCACGCGGAGCTGTCATCACGAGTTCTGACACGCCGTTCATGGGTATTAAATTGACGTGTGCATTGCGGCCGCGGAGCAAGGCGGCAAGCTCTTCAGCATGTTGCGGCCGATCGTTGATGCCTGACATTAGCACATATTCATAGGATATCCGGCGGCCGGTCATCTCAAAATAGTCATCTGCCGCCAACAAAATCTCCTGAATCCCGATGTTTTTGTTGACCGGCACAATCTCGGTTCGCAAGGTATCATTCGGCGCGTGGAGTGAAACGGCAAGATTGTACTGTTGCCCGGACTGAGCTAGCTCGCGGATCTTATCTGGGAGTCCGACGGTTGAAACGGTGATTCGTCGTGCACCAAGTCCAAATCCATCTTTTGCAGTGAGAAAAGTGAGTGAATCCATCAGTCCTTGATAATTTGCTAACGGTTCACCGATGCCCATTACAACGACATTGGTAATGCGTTCGTCATCCTTCATCATCCGGTGCAGCACGAGGACCTGCTCGATGATTTCGGTCGGTGTCAGATTTCGCTTCACTCCCAGCAAGCCACTCGCACAGAACACACATCCCATGGCGCAGCCGACCTGAGTGCTAATGCAGACCGTGCGGCGATCGGGATCACGCATCAGGACGCATTCGACCAGTTCACCATCCTGCAGCCTCAGCAGCAATTTTTCAGTTTCATCCTGAGAAATCTGATGTTTCACAACTTCAAACGGCGAAAATCGGAATTCCGTGGCGAGGTGTGTTCTGAGTTCGATCGGCAGATCCGTCATCTGTGCAAATGACTCAATTCGGCGTTGCACCAGCCAGCGGCGAATCTGTCCCGCCCGGAAGCGTGGCTGTCCGACTGATGCCAGCCATGTGGTGAGTTGATCAAGGTCCAGATCCATGATCGCCGGGCGCGGCGGAGCCTGATGTTCGATCACGGGCAATCCGGATTGGGTCTGAAGAGTTGACTGCGACACGGAGGTTCTGCTGGCTTGGGCTGAAGAAGGGAGAAGCATACACTTCCGCACTATACAGCGAATCGCTCCAAACCGCCGCCGAATTCGGACGAATCCGGCCGCGAGAATTCCTAATCGCGACATCCTGACAGGCGACAAGCGCACGTGGGCTATTTAAAATGCCAAGGGTTCACGGTGTGGTGCATTGAAACCTGTGCCGATACGTTCCGCGTCTCAGAATCATTGCCGGAGTTGTTGACATGCCATTGTTGGGTGTAAATCTTGATCATGTGGCCACTATTCGACAGGCGAGACTGACAAATGAGCCTGATCCGATCCACGCGGCCGTGCTGGCGGAAATCGGAGGAGCGGATTCCATCACCGTCCATCTGCGCGAAGATCGCCGCCATATTCAGGACCGCGACGTGCGCCTGTTGCGTGAAATCTCTCGTGTTGGACTGAATCTGGAAATGGCGGTTTCGGATGAGATTACAAAAATCGCCCTGAGCTTGCTTCCCCATCAGGTGACACTTGTCCCGGAACGACGCGCAGAACTCACGACTGAAGGCGGGCTAGATGTGCTGACACATTTTGCGAGGATCCAGCAGTGCGCTGATCAGTTGCAGGGTGTCGGGATTGCCGTCAGTCTCTTCATCGATCCGAATCTCGCACAGATTGAAGCGGCAAAAAAACTCGGTGTCACGGCGATCGAGCTGCATACCGGAGCGTATGCCGATGCGCAGACACCAAAAGACACGGAAATCGAATTTAATAAATTGCGAGAGGCAGGGCAATGTGCCGTGGCTCAAGGTTTACGGTTGAACATGGGCCACGGGCTAACGTATCGCAATGTACGCCGCATCGCCGAAATTCAGGGAGTTCATGAGCTCAACATCGGCCACTCGATCGTGTCACAGGCCGTGCTGGTGGGTTTTGAACGAGCCGTGCGAGAAATGAAGCTGCTTGTGACGTTTTAAGTGCTATGCGTATTCAATCACCGTAGTCCTCACTAAGATCCAATTCAAATCCAAAATCACAAATTTCAAGTACTGACCCACGTTAATGCCAGGCAATACATTCGGTCACAGTTTCCGCATTACTACAGCCGGCGAAAGCCATGGACCAGGAAACGTCGTGATCGTTGATGGTGTCCCGTCCGGCATTCCATTGTCGGTCGATGATCTGCGGATCGATTTGCGGCGGCGGCGACCAGGCCAAAGTCCATTGGTGACGCAGCGTCAGGAAGATGACGAACCAGAAATCCTGTCAGGCGTATTTGAAGGTCGCACAACAGGCACTAGCATTGCGATCTTGATTCGTAACACTGACCAGCGAAGCAGCGACTATTCCGATATCCGCGACAAGTACCGGCCTGGCCACGCGGATTACACGTTTGATGCACGCTATGGTTTTCGTGACTACCGTGGCGGCGGCCGCAGCAGCGCGCGGGAAACAACGGCACGCGTTGCCGCTGGAGCAATTGCCAAGAAATTGATTGCTGAGGAGTTCGGGGGAGTTGTGGTTGGATACGTGCTTCAGGTCGGAGCGATTCGAGCCAAAATCCCCAATCCAGAACTGGTTACGCTGCAGCAGGTGGAGACATTGGCGGATGGTTCACCGAATTTCGTGCGATGTCCCGACTACGACGCAGCCCCCAAGATGGTTGAACTGATCGATGAGGTTCGCCGGGATACGGATTCGATCGGTGGCGTTTCTGAAATCGTAGCGACAAATGTACCTGCGGGGCTGGGTGAGCCCGTGTTCGACAAACTCAAGGCCGATCTGGCGAAAGCACTCTTCAGTCTGCCAGCTGTGCTAGGGGTTGAGTACGGGATCGGGTTTGCTTGCGCTGAAATGCGCGGCAGTCAGAACAACGACGTCTTTGTGGCCGAAGCTGCGAAGTCCGGTACGCGAATTCTGACAAGTTCGAATCGCCACGGTGGAATGCTGGGTGGCATTAGTTCCGGGATGCCAATTGTCCTGCGGGCCGCCATCAAGCCAACGAGCAGCCTTGCCCAAGAGCAGCCAACCGTCACGCGAGATGGTCAGCCCACGACGATCCGCACGAAAGGACGTCACGATCCTTGCCTGCTGCCGCGTTTTGTGCCCATGGGGGAGGCCATGGTCGCGATTGTCCTTGCCGACCATTGGCTTCGTTGGAAAACCGTGCGGCGCATGGTTCAATAATACTCAAAGTGCCGGAATTACCAATATTCTGGCGGTAATGACATGCTGCTTGACCGCCATCTGACAGAAAATTTCAAGGGACGGCTGCGTTAGGGTGTTTTTTTGTTCTGGCCTGATAGATTGTCTCGCAATATCTGTTGCTGGTCTGGCAATGGATCAAAACGACGTTTTTTCAGACCACACTCTTGCTGGAGACAACTGAATGAAGAACATTTCGATGGGTATGATGTTGAGCAGCTTGCTGTTCATCCAGGTCGGCTGCGGCGAAGAAGGTGCTAGCAATGCACCAGCAGGCAACCCTTCGGCTGAGGCAATGAAGACAATGATGAACACCCCAAAGGGGGAAAGCGGACATGAAGCCGCGAAGGAAGGCGCTGAAGCTGCTAAAGAAGGCGCAGAAGCTGCTAAAGAAGGCGCAGAAGCTGCTAAGGAAGGCGTAGAAGCTGCTAAGGAAGGCGTAGAAGCTGCTAAAGAAGGCGTAGAAGCTGCTAAAGAAGGCGCTGAAGCTGCTAAGGAAGGCGCTGAAGCTGCTAAGGAAGGCGCTGAAGCCGCTAAAGCTCCGTAACCAGAGGCAGATTTTCAATCCAGTTCATCGCAGAAAGACGGTTTTAGTCTTTGAACATATTAGGGAGTTCTTCTTTATGAAGGGCTCCTTATTTTATGCGCGGCAGAATCTGCCGCACGACGGCTTGTCCGGAAAACTCATACATCCGGAACAAACTCTACAGTTTCACAAATTGCCTGACCGATACTTCCGATAATACCCTCCCGATGCGCAAAGTCTGTTGGTATTTCCGTACAGTCAATGCATGTCACAGGATGGTGAGCACCCAGCGAAGGCAGTGGACAACTGCAACTTCTCCAAGGATGGATCAATGCGGATTCGGCATTCACTAAAATCACTCATTCCCGTCATCCTGATGCTGGCGAGCGCCCGAACAGCTCACGCACAAGGGGGACCCCCAATGCCAGGGATGGCCAGTCCTGGGATGCCCACTGCTGGCGCCCAGCAGGTTCCGGGCTCCTACGGCATGTATCCGTCTCAGTCGCCCTACCAAGGGATGTTTCAACAAACATACGAGCAGAACGGGACATGGTTTCAAAATACAGTCAGCGGTTTTGGGGCCGCGAATAATCCGCATGAATGGTTCGTCAATCTGGACTATACCAAAACGTTCAACTCAAAATTGCACGGCCTCGTGGGTGCGCCGAACGTGCAGACATATTCTCAACAGAATGACCCGGACAGTAACGGCATCAGCCCTGGACTCTCGTTTTATAATTATTTTGACGCTGCCAACGCCTCGATAATTCCTCAATTGGTTACCAACGGGATCAGATTATCGGGTGGATTCTGGAACGCAGACGGCTCCGGGTTCCTCTACAGCGGTGGATATCAATTTGAAGGCACGTCCACCTTCGATCCTCGAGCCAATGTATTTGGATCGCGGTTGAGCCAAGCGGGGACGCTGCAAGCTCAAATAGACACAGGCATCACTGGCTCTCAAACGTTTAATCTGGGAAACCAAACTGATCTGAATCTCGTCCAAAACAACATTCTGGCTCCGGGAGTTGTATTTGACAGTGCCGACGAGGTTCGTTACGGGATCTTCGGAACAACGTTTCAAATTCTCGATCGGACCTTGCTGAATCTCTACGGGTTGCCGACGACTGATGGGAAGACCGAAAGCATTATGGGCGGGGAAACATCTCCGTACGACCTCAACTATGTTCTGAGCCAATCCATCAATACGGGTGGCGTGAACGCTGCTTGGGCCTTCAGTCCGATTTACGACAACGACAATGTCAAAGTCCGTCCGATTTTCGGAGGGCGTTATTTCCGGATCGATGAACAATTCGGTTTCCAAGGTGCCTCAACATTGCTGGCCTACGATGGCGGCGACGCAGACGCAGATACTCCGGAGAATGCAAAGGTGTTCCCGCCTGGAACTGGGGTTGTACCAACCACTCCTGTCGCAACAACGTATACGACAGTGTATCCGAATGCCACCTCAAACATCGTGTACTCGTACATCAATAGCCAAGTGGTGAGCAATCTATCCGGTCCGGAACTTGGATTTCAGTACGAACTGGGCCGAACCACTGGAATTCAGGTCACAGGTTCGAGTCGTGTGGCCATGATGTTTAATCAAGAACAGCTCCGCATGAGTGGCGACAACATCGGCAACTTTATGGGCACTGAATTGGCTACGCCGGACCCTATCACGGGGGAAACTGTTTCGACGAATATGTACAATACGGATACCTCGCAGGGGCCTTCACTCAACGCTTTCAGTGCCAATGCGAGCAGTACGCATCTGTCACCTTTATTCGAACAATCGTTCAATGCTCAAGTGCCGATCTTTGATCGCGTGCCTGTGCTGCGAGATATGTGGCAACTTGAAAATGCTAAGTTGAGTCTTGGCTGGACATTTCTTGCGATTGGTCAGGTGTCTGATCCAAACAACTCCATCGTTTACGACTCTAGTCCCACGACCGGAGATTTCCTGCACTATCAGTCTGCGCGGAACAGTTTCTATCAGAACACACTCAACATCGGTGTCAACTGGAGTTATTAAGCGACCGTTGACTCTTAAAGTGACTCTGAGTCTGTCTTCATACCGTCCGGCAATCCAGAATTGCCGGACGGTTTTTCATTGGGCCGAACTTATCTCCCGGCAAGTTCTTCCACGCGGTGAAAAATCAGGCGATGGATTATCACACATCCAAACGCCTCGGCCACGATCACCCCCAGTGGCAGCAGGTATCGCATCAAAGCTTCGGTTACGCCCCCGCTCCCGCCCCTGAACAACAGCATGCTCAAGACCGCAAAGGTCATGGTCAACAAGAATGGAGCGACAAAATAGCAGATGGCAACCGCAATCAGCATCGCACCGTGTCTCAAATAGACAGACAGCAAGGTTCCCAGATGCACGGTCATGACCAGCCATCCCAAGATTGCCCACGACCATGGTTCAACGACGGCATCAGTGAAAAAACGGATAAAACCAGCATCCAAAAAGCCTAGCCAGACGAATCCCAGTCCGAAGCAACACAACGGAGCTAGCAGACCGGGTAAGAGACCGAGATACAGTTGACGAATGACTTGGCTGCGACTCTTTGGCAACATGCACAATGAGACGAGCGTTTGCTGATAGATTTCGCAATTCAGCACGTTGCCGAACAACCGTCCCAGCATCCCAAGAAAAAACACGCAGCCCACTGTCAGCAGTGTCGTCCCATAAGCCTCGGCTTCGGCAGGCGCGCCGATCAGTCGACAAATCGCCGGCACCGTCGCGATGGAAATCAGGGGCAACACGATCGTCCAGACGGCTATCCAAAGTCGACCTCCCACGTGAAACTGCCAAGACTTCCAAGTGAGCGCCGTATTCCAACAACGCAAAGCGTGGACGCCGCGCGTGCGTGTGGCAAGGCCGCGCGTAAAGTACTCCGCCACTGCCGCCCCCTGAGCCAGAGATGCCTGATTCATGGGCTCAAACAAAATCCAACTCAAACCAAAAAACAACAATGCCACGCCAATGTGAAATGTCATCTGCAGATGCCAGATATTCTCACCGCGCTCATACATCAGGAATTCAGCGGATGCAGCCCACATCGAACGCCTGAGGAGAAATCCTGAGACTTCGTTGCAGTAAGATTGGAGGCTAGGAAAGCCCCATTGGCTGCAACCAAAGGCGAGCAGACTCAAAAACCAACCGCCGAATTCTAGGACAATCCAGAGCACAATTGTCAGCGTGGCTGCCCGCCGACTGCTCCGACAGATGGTGCTACAGAAAAGCGCCAACTGACTGAGACAGAACGCATAGCACATCATTCCGAGGATTAGGGCGGTGATTTGTTCGGTAACAACACCACCTAGCGTGATCGACAATAACAGGAATGGCGACGAAACCAGAATCAGCAAGACGACGACTGCCAAGCGGGGCATGGATTTCCCGATCAGCAAGGTGAAATTTCTGACGCCGGTCATCCGGAGCAAGGGTAGTGTTTCTTCTTCTTTTTCCTCCGTGATGGCCAAAGAAAAGTAGATAACGCCGAGCAGGGTGAGACAAAAATAACAGCAGTTGGCAATGCTCCCCACGAGGAATAATCCGGAAGCTCCACGTCGCGGCGCATCAATGACTTGCCTAAAAAACAGCATCAGCGTCAACAGAACCAACGCTCCACGTACGGCATGATGTGTCAACAGGCGTGACTCTTGGCGGATGCTGCGGGTGAGAAAGGCCAGTGTCTGAGCGAACATGCAAGATTCCGTTGAGGTGGAGCACTGTCCGCCAACTTACACAGCCGCGCGCTACGCTCACGTAAATTCACAATCAGCATGCTGCCAACCATTTCGGGCGGCATTAACAATTTTGGTTCTTGCAAGAATGTTACCCACCGAACGTCTGAAGACAAGCCTGCGGTTTAATCGAGGAACACCGCCCGCTCCTCAGCTGTGGGCAGGCGACAGGATTCATATTTTCCAAACAGGCGATAACGCAAGCGGGAAACAATCCGATACCCTAGGTTTCGAATCGGCGACGGGACGATCCACAGCAGGCCCCCCAGCACTCGCCAGCGACCGCCCAACGTCATCAGAATGCGACACACGCCCGCAGTGCGCGTATAGGTTTGGCCATCGCACACAAACACGAGAGTGTCGAGACGAGTTCGAAGGGCAGCGTCCAGTTTTATCCCTGCCGTCGTTCCTTGGAGTGGGGCAAACCGCAATTTGTGCGTCGGATCGTGTGCCAGCAACCAATTCACGGACTGGGTACAGAGCCCGCAAACCCCGTCGAAGAAAACGGTCGGATGATCATCATTGGCAGCAAGTTTGTAAGACACGGGAAGTTCTCAGGCACGCTAAATTAATGCACGTGAAACCGCAAATACGGACTCAGCATAACACCATGCGCAGGCAGTCAGTGGACTATTCCCACGCGTAATTCCACCAGTGGCAGCGCACTGTTCATGCTGCCAGACCGAAATCCTTCGAGATCGACTGTCACGAAGCGAAACCCCAATGCATGGAGTTCCCGAGTTATCTTGGCTCGCAGACTGGGTTCCAGCAAGCGGGACACATGATCGACAGGCACTTCAATTCGAGCCAGTTCATGCGCTTCATGTCGTACACGGAGTTCCTGAAGGCCGGTAATGGCTTTCAGAAATGCTTCGGCGCGTTCAACGCGGAATACTCTTTCTTCAGTGACCTCGACACCATACGCGATGCGGCTGGACAGACATGGCGACGCCGGCTTTTCCGCGACTGACAGATTCCAGTAGCGTGCCAATTCTCGGACTGCTGCCTTATTCAAGCATTCTTCAATCAGAGGGCTCCGGATCTTGTGATCAACGGCCGCCTGCATGCCAGGCCGATGATCGCCAAGGTCATCCGTATTAGCTCCGTTAGCAATCACCTCAACGCCTAATTCCGGCAGCCTTGATTGGGTCAGTTCATAGAGTGTGTCTTTGCAGAAGAAACATCGATCACCCGCATTCCTGCGATATTCAGGCCGCTTGAATTCTAGGGTCTGTAGTTCGACGTGACGAATTCCAATTCCAATCGCCTCTCGTCGCGCGATCTCCAATTCACTCGCAGCGAGGCTAGGACTGACTGCGGTCACCGCTACCGCCCGATTACCTAAGGCTATGAAAGCTGCGTTCGCCACGACCGCACTGTCGACCCCCCCCGAGAACGCGACGGCAACGGAACCGTACGAACGCAGTCGCGCTACAAGCGCCTGAGCAGCAGCGTTGGGACGTGTTTCTGCGTATTCTGGTGTCGGCATGGGTTGATCAACGCTTCGGCAGTGCGTTGCCCGGACGTAAAAGTGGGGTATGCTTCCAGCTTGCCGTCAGCCATCCATCGCAAGCAGGAAGTTCACGCCACGATGGCAGACGTATGAGGTATCTTGGACCGCATACCACGCAGGGTACACTGTTTGATGGTTCCCGAGAAATACGCTACCGGGATCGGGAGACCGATTACGGAAGAAAAACGGCGATTCCCGTCACTGGTGCACGATTACGGAGAGAATGCAACTCGAGTGTTGCGAACGTACAATCCCGGCTTTCCGGAATAACGAAGTGCCTGCACGATTTTGCAGCGTGTGCCATGCCGTGTTCGAACCCCTCACAAAACCGCTCGTCGCAGCTGGATTCGCAAGAATTCAGCCCTCTTTCTGAATTCTTGCGAATCCAGCTACCTGTTTTGTGAGGGGTATTTAAACTTCGTGCGAAGTGAATGAAGGAGTCAGGGCTATTTCCAGTGTCGCAACGAACCCCGCACTTGCTGCAAGTCAGTCGCGTTTGATGTCGTCGTCGTTTGTCGGCTACCTGCTGATGACGTTTCTGACGGCGGTCAATGATAGCCTGTTTCGCTGGATGATCAGTCCGATTGCGCGGCATCTCTTCAAAGATCAGGTCTGGAACATTGCCGGATACAGAATGCCGCCTGCGGAACTTGTCCTGCCACTCGGTTTGTTTGTGTTTGTGCTGCCTTTTGTCGTCTTCGCTCCATGGGCGGGCTGGGTTTCTGACAGGTTCAGCAAACGCACTTCGATTATCTGGCTAAAATGGACCGAAGTCGGCTTAATGGTAGGTGGCCTGATCGCGATTCAACAGAGCCATGTGGCATCGATGTTTATCATGCTCTTTCTGATTGGAGTCCAGGCAACACTGATTGGAACTGCAAAATATAGCATCATCCCGGAACTGGTTCGCAGGTCAGATATTTCGACCGCGAATGGATTTTCGAGTGTCGCGACCCTGATTGGGTCAATCGCGGGCACCATGGCTGGTTATTCGCTGGCCGATCTGACCATCATCGATCGATCCATCGGGCTACCGTTGGCCGCGATTGCGTTGATCGGTGTGGCGCTGCTGGGTGTGGCTGGTGCAGCTTTGATCACCCGTGTGACCGCTGCCAATCCAACAGTCAGGTTCCAGTGGAATCTAGTGACGGATTCCTGGCGCGATTTGAAACTAGTTATGGCTGATCGAGCCATCTTCCGCGTATCACTGGGAATCCTATTCTTCTGGTCTTTGGCAGCGCTGGCGCAGATGAATATCGATGTCTTTGTGACGAACGAACTTTCCGATTTGACAAAAGTTAGTCCCGCACCGTTTATGGCGATGCTCGTGATTGGAGTTGGGATTGGAAGTCTACTGGCGGGCTGGCTGTCGAACGGCCGCGTAGAACTCGGCATGGTTCCGTTCGGCACGCTCCTGATGGGACTCGCTTGCATCTTGTTGTACTTTTGCAGTGATTCCCCGTTCATGACTGGGGCAATGCTAATCATGATCGGGTTGGGCGGTGGACTGTTTAACGTGCCGCTCAACGCCTACATTCAGGAACGCAGTCCACATGAAAAGCTGGGAGCAGTCCTTGCGGCTGTGCAGCAGATGACAGCTATTGGAATGCTCTGTGTGTCGGGCCTGTTCTGGATCCTGCAATCTCCGATGCATATGTCTGCCTCGCAGATCTTCCTCTTCTCTGGTGTGAGCATCATTCCGATCGTGGTGTATGCCGTATGGATTCTTCCCCAAGCGACGATTCGTTTTTTCGTATGGTTTCTCAGTCGCTTTGTGTATCGCGTGCGGACGTATGGGATCGAACATATTCCCGAACGTGGCCCGGCGCTGCTGGTGGCAAATCACGTCACTTGGATCGACGGGATTCTGATTCTGCTGGCCAGTTCACGCCCCATCCGGATGGTCGCCTACGCGGACTATGTGCAAGGCCGATTTGCGAGTCGGTTGTCAAATCTCTTTGGCATCATTCCCATCCGCGCCGGCGACGGACCTCGGGCCTTGGTTCAGTCGCTGAACACGGCCCGCGATGCGTTGTTGAGCGGTCAACTGGTCTGTATCTTCGCCGAAGGCCAGATTAGTCGGACGGGGCAGTTGCAGAAATTTGAACGGGGAATGCTCCGGGTCGTTAAAAACACTGATGCTCCGGTGGTGCCTGTGTGTCTGGACGAATTATGGGGCAGTATCTTCAGCTACGAGCGCGGTCGTGTCATCTGGAAGAAACCCAAACACTGGCCCTATCCGGTCTCAATTTCGTTCGGTCAGCCTCTGCAGCAAGTGGACAATGTTGATGTTGTGCGTAATGCTGTCCTGCAATTGAATAGTCAATCAGTGCTTCTTAGGAAGGAACGTAGCATGATCCCTGCTCGACGATTAATCCGGCAGTGTCGGCTCGCATGGAATCGAGTCAAGTTCGCCGATTCGGCTGGCACCGAACTCACCGGAGGAACACTGCTAATAAGTTCGCTAGCGTTTCGGGAACTGCTAACAAAGCAGATCCTGAAACCCGATGTTCAGTTCGTGGGATTGCTGTTGCCGCCTTCGGCCGGCGGAGTTCTGGCCAACACAGCTCTGACGCTGGCGGGTAAGGTCACTGTCAATCTGAATTATACGCTCACTGACGACGTTGCCAATTTTTGCATTCGTGAAGCAGGGATCAAGCAGATCATCACCAGTCGCGCTTTCATGGAAAAGCGACCAATGAAACTGGATGCCGAACTCGTGTACCTAGAAGATCTGAAGCCGCAGATCACGAGTCCAGCCAAAGCTAAGGCGTTCGTATTGGCCAAGCTGATGCCGATTGGAATGCTCATGCGCCGACTGGGCTTGAATCGTATTAAAGCGGACGATCCATTCACCGTGATCTTTACATCGGGTTCCACAGGGGAACCCAAGGGGGTCGTGCTGTCACAACACAATATCGCATCAAACGTCGACGCGGTGACTGAATTGATGCGCTTGACATCAAGCGACCGACTCATGGGCGTACTTCCGTTTTTTCACTCATTCGGTTTCACCATCACGATGTGGTTACCATTGAGCGCCGACCCCTCGGCTGTATTTCATTTCAATCCGCTGGATGCGCGGACAGTCGGATCTCTGATTGAAAAGTACAAAAGTACGATCCTTGCAGCGACGCCTACGTTTTTGCGATCCTATCTGAAACGTTGTACCGTCGAAGAAATGAAATCACTGAATCTGGTAATTGTCGGTGCTGAAAAGTTGCCCGACGACCTCCGGATTGCGTTCAAGGAAAAGTTTGGGTTTGAACCGACAGAAGGTTATGGCACCACTGAAATGTCGCCAGCGGCGTCATTCAATATCCCCGAATCACGCTTGGGAGAAGCAGCAAAACTCAATATCGGCACGAAGCATGGAACCGTAGGCCGAGTTATTCCTGGCTGTGCCGCTGCCGTATTCGATCCGGACACTGGCGAGATGTTGGGGGCTAATCAAGAAGGGCTGCTCAAGATTAAAGGCCCGAATATTATGCTTGGCTATCTGAATCAGCCTGAGAAAACAGCCGCGTTAATTAGGGACGGTTGGTACAACAGTGGCGACATGGCACTGATCGACGAAGACGGTTTTATTCATATCACAGGTCGCATGAGTCGCTTCTCAAAGATTGGCGGTGAGATGGTGCCGCACATTTTGATTGAACAGAAAATTGCAAAGATCCTAGAAGAAGAGCAAAGCGACGAACTTGAAGTCTTGTGCGCTGTGACTGCCGTGCCAGACCCCAAAAAGGGCGAGCGACTGATTGTGCTGCACAAGGCCATGAAGATATCCGCGCGGGAAATCACTGACCGTCTTCAAGCCGCCGGCTTGCCGAACTTATTCATCCCGTCTGCTGATAGCTTCATCCTTGTGGATAAAATTCCAATGCTGGGCACCGGGAAACTGGATCTGCAGGCTGTGAAGCAGTTAGCATTGGAACGTTGTAAATCATAGGCGACGTTGCTCTATTAATTGACAGGGTCAATTTCGCTTCCCCGAAACAGCAACCGAATGCCACGCAAATTTTCCCCCGCTTGGCATCGTCGGTCGCCGATTTCATCAATGAAACTCAGGCGCTCGCACGACTCAACTACGTTCACGTTTTTCTGGGGCTGTGATTGCGCAAGTGGGACATGGCGGTTGTGATGGCGAATCCAATTGACGCGGCGAGGCACATCATCAGGCCGAATGCATGGAGGTTGCCAATTGTCATGATCCATCCGGCGAAGCCAGCGATGGCAAGGATTAGGCAGAGGCGTTGGCAGAAAACCAGCGGCTGACGATTGCGGTGAGGCCCGCTCAGCAACAGAATCCCAATGACGCAGAAGGCCAGCCAGATCAGGCCGATGCCTTGAGTTACGGAGGCGGACGATCGGACGTCGAGGGACAGTGATGGATTGCCGCCGACGCGTAGAAAGTCGATTTGCTGGCCATCCGTGGGAATGTCGAATTTGAGCGAAAGCAATCCTGTGGGTGTTGTTTCGCGAACATCGGTTGTCACTGTCTGGCGAAAATTCAGACCGAGGCCCTCACCCATTTGTTGCGGGATTGCTTGCTGTAACTGCTCAAATTCGCCATCTCTCTGAGATGACATTGATTTGTCCTGCGGCCCTAACTGTCTTCCGAGATCCATCTTACCCGCACGACGTTGCATTAATTGTGAGCGACTGGATTTTCCTTCCATGGCTACACCGTCCTTGCCAGTAAGACTTTCTTCTAGCATGTCAACCTTCGATTCCGGCGTGGTGATCTGAATGGTGGCAAAAGGATCTGGCAAGAGACTTTCTTCTAGCATGTCAACCTTCGATTCCGGCCCTTTCGTTTGGCCACTAGCTTGCGGTTTTTCAACGTCTAACCTCTCTCCCTCGGACTTTTCGGTACCAGACTTCTTACCAGCCTCGTCTTGTGATTTGGTATCATCCACTCTTTTCAAATCCGGGAGCGTGATCCCAAAGCGGAAATCGGCGTCCGATAATCCTTGCTGCCCGCCTCCCGAACCTGCCGGAAAGCGACCATTGTTATCAAAGAACAGGAGGCTATTGTTGTAATTGTCACGATTCTGACCAAGATCCTGCTCGTACAAATACCCGTTGCCGTTGATCGCCTGCCCTGCCAATTCCTGCGGAGCCTGATTTGCAGTCAATTCATTGTTGATCACGCTCAATCTGCTCAGCACTTCGCCCCGCTGCCGCTCCACGCCCGAATCATTGCTGAAATTCCGTTGCAACTTATCCGTCGCTGACTGCAGTTCCAACAAGGCTTTACTTCGCGCGTAATTGCCTTTGGTAGACTTTACGTTTTTCAGTAAAGTGGCAGCCTGCTCGACATCCGACAGCAGGTAGGCATCCTGCAATTCTGTGGCTGCCGCGACAACAACGTTGGTGACTTCCGGATCATCGGCTAGCGTCGCTTGCCAAGATTCCGGCACATAGACAGTCCAGCGATTACGAGAGACTGAAATACCGAACTCCGGATCATCGCGGAATTCAGGAAATGTGGGCACGGGAATCATCAATCGGCTGCTCTTCCACGCATTCCGCAGCGACGCAACAGGGTCTTCAAAACTCCCAGCGAGGGCAAAATCGATCTCAAACCCGGACGCCAGCGCACCGGCCTGCGGAATCGGAATCAGATGTCGTGCAGTGTCGCCGGCGCCACGAATGACGACGCGACTTGGCCGGCCTTGGACAAGGCAGTACAGCAGGCGGCTGCCCTGTGGCAAGATTACCGGCAGAAATTGGCGAGATTCGTTGGTCACCTGCAACTGATGTCGGCTTCTCCAACTGCCATCGTCAGCCATCACCGTCGTGTGCGTCGCCAACGTGACAACGGCCGGCGCGACTTGGAATTGTTCCGGATACACAAGATTCCACGCAGCTGTTTCAGGCCGCAGTTTCAGCACTGCCACAGCCTGTTGCAGCAACTGTGGCGGAATCTGAGTTGTAATTTGTTCCGGGCTGACTTTGTCTTCCGGTTGTGCTGAACTCTGCTGCAGCAAGCCATTGGACTGGTTCACTAGAACCCAGAAATGTGCCTGTCCGGACAATGTTGATGGGGCTCCCGAAGGTACGACAATGCTCGTCATTTCACTGCGAATGACACGATCTGTAGGCAAGGGCAAACTGGCCGTACCAAGCACGAACAGCCGATCAGTCACCGGCTGTTGAAGTTGCATGCTGACTCGGGTTCGGCCGTTGCCAAGATCCTCGCGCGTCACTTGCCGTTGGCCAGGGATATCAAACGTCATACTCGACGCAACACGAGTCGGCAATTCGACGGCAAACTGATCCGCAGCAGCGCGGGCGATTTGCCAGTTCAGTGCGAGCGTGATCTCAACAGCGGTCTCGGTAACATTTGTGACCGTTACGGATTCACCAATCAGCGTTGAAATGGCTTGACGCAGTTTCACGGACAACGAGCGTGGTCGAACGATGTTGCTCGTAAACGCTAGGCCTGGTGCGGACGGAGCGATTTCGCGAAATGTCGGATTCACGTCCGCGGTGGACTTTGCGGTCCAGTCACTCCCATTCTCCAGCCCGGCACTTTCTGAAGCGGCGTCGAGCCACACTGCCAATTCGGAATCGGCCTTGGTCGCGTTTATCACAGCAGGCGGCTGCAGTCTCAGGAGCGTTCGATCAGCATCGCGATTCATCTGCCCCTGAATAGTAACCTGCATCTGGCCACTAAGAGCATCCATTAACTGGATGCTGAGCGTCCGGATGTCGGCGTCCGAGTTGTCCCCATCCAAGGCATCGGAAAGATACCAATCTTTGAGTCCGGTCGCAGTGACATCCAATGCCAGAAATCCGTTCGGCACCGCAATGTCGATGCGTGAACGAGGTGCTCCGATGACTTGCAGCGTTAGGCGGCTGCTCCACAGTTGACGCTGTTCTTCCAAACGCACGGCATGCATGGCCTCGACTTTCAGTTCATCAGCAGTCGGGATCACTTTGACCGTCACGGAGGCCGGATGTCGCGTGTAACGCCATGCTAACATCGGCCGGCCGGCCAGCTCATCCCCTTGCGGCGACGGAGCTTCGTTGGGGTTGATCTGCGTCACGGCCGAGAGCGAGTTAGATCGTACCTGAAACTGCGAACCAGTTTTCAGGATCACGGTACCAAGATCTCGACTTGCCCCTTTGACCATCGAGATCGGCACCGGAAGCGATGCCAATGCCTCTGTTGTGGGGACCGGTGTGTACAACTGCAACGTCACGCTAGTGGCATCGTTGACCGCGCGCCGCAGGAGGAGTTTGACGAAACGCGTCGCATCAGTACTTTGTGCGGTCCAGCCAGCAACGTCTTCACCAGTGACGGACTTCACGGAGTAGCCGTCAGGAATGGTAATGTCTAGTTCTGAAATTTCCCCTTGGCGACAGTTTACGGCAACTGTCGTCCGGAGCACGATTCCGGAATCTTGCACGGACATTGCGGAACTGACCGCAGCATGGAACACTACATCGCCGGCGACTGTTTGAAGTGTGGGTAGCCACTGCAAACGCACGGTCGATAACTGCGCGATTGGCAGCAAAATTGTGCGGCCTTCCCGACGATACACATTGGTGCGTCCATTGACTTTGGCATCCAGTCCGTCAGCAGGCAGAATCCACTCCAGCGTCCCTGCAGCAGCATTTCGGAGCGGCAGGTCGGCACGGCCGAGTTCGCCTTCGAGCAGTGCGGGAACATCAAATGCAAGATCGACAACATGAGCCCCTTTGCCAGTAATCTGCGCTGCATAGGCCGAACCCTCCAAGGCTGGCGACGCCGTGTTAAAGTTTTCTATCTGTTGTTGCTGCGGAATCGGTTGGGCCGCAAAGTTCTGAATCTCGCCCGCTTGAATTCCCACCCATAGCGGCTGCACGGAACCTGCGTTGCCATCGACTGTGACGGCGCGAATCGCGACCGGTCCAATGGGTAGCGGCACATTGACGGAGAATTCGGAATCGCTCCAGACGACTAAACGAGCATCCAGACTGAGCACATATTTTGCGCCATCGACCTGTGTGAGTTTTCCAGCTTTGTAAAATGCAGAAATCACCGTCGACCCCAAGGGACTCACGGTCGGAGACTTTAAAGCATCTGGATTTGCCTGTTGGTACAGCTTGAGAAAATCATCGTGGCGGATGAACACGCGTTCGGCCCGGAGAGCCGGTTCATCGGGTGAATACGGAACGACGATATCCGGTTGCAGAACGGTTTCCTTCGTCGCCGTTGATTCTTGGCCACCAGCCTGTGCAATGTGCGAGGTCATCGTGAAGGCGAACAGCAGGAAAGAACTGGGCGTTGCCGTTTTGAAGCGACTTGCCAACAGCGACTTGAACGGAGTCAGGAGGCAGTTACAACTCTTGCAGCAAGAAGTGGCAAACGCCATGGCCACGCTGACAAGTGCTCCCAACGCGACGCCATCAACAACGCTTTGCCATGCATTGGACAAAAGCGGTGAGAAGCCCACAGCAACCAGAAAAATGCAGAGCGAAAGCGTCAACTTCCCGAACAAGGATGCCGAACTCATCCGCCATACGAGCAGAATGACAACCAAGGCCGCCACCAGACGAATGGCTGCAATTTGCCCACGACGCTGCACCACTAAGCTCAACATCGATGGTCGATGCACGGAGTCAGCGACGGACACAAATTCGCGAGCCTGATAATCGGCTGGCACTTCGAGACTCACATTCACCGACAATCGCGCGTTCCCTTTTTGAGGCTTTGCCAGTTGAGCTCGCAGTTCCTCGACTCCGCCATTGATCACGCTTGAGCCATCCTGCAGAGTTACTGTCGATGGTGCGTTCGTCGGCTCTGTCGGAGCGGAATCTGCGCGGATGGTGAAACGATTCGTGCCCGCCACGGGCGTCGATGCAGCTGCCAGACCATCGACGACGCCAAAAGTTTCCCCGCTGAGCGCTTGTTCGCTTTTAGCATCTGCTCTTCCAAGGCTACCGTTAAGTCCTCTACCGCCAAATCCGCCCATGCCGCCAGCAGCGTCGGGAGCGTCGGGAGCGGGAGATGCCTCCGAGAACAGATTCAGCTCAATCTGACGGGCCGGGGCTGGAGCAAACATGCCGGGACTGTCCGCCGCAAGGCGATCCTCAACAAGATTGCGAGTGGGCCCGCCAGCTTTCAACATCAGGTAGGGAGCCACCACAATTCCCAGCGATACGCCTAAGATGCAAATCACCGCAAGACTCTTCCATCGCCGTCGGCTTAGCATCGTAGTCACCACGGACAGAATCAGCAGGAAAATTGCCAGCGGAATCAATCGTGCAAGCAATGTCGGTGTCTCTGGCCATGTAATCTCACCCAGCGACACCAGCCAACCGGGTTGATCAACACCATTGGTAGGTCGGAATTGACCATCGCTGTCCACAAGCAACGAAGACTGCGGATAATGGACGCGCCACGTTTGCTGCAGAACGTCGATCGGGATCGCCTGCAACTTACCCGCGTCGATCGAAAACTGAACTGGCCCCTGATCGGTCTGTCCGAAGGTTCCGTTCTTGCGGGAATCGGATTCGAACAGCACCGTCAGTACCTGTTCCTGACTTTCGGAGTTTGTGGGCACCGCAACCAAATAATCGCCGCCATCACGACGCACTTCGACTGGCTCCCCATTCAGCATCGTCGACCACAAGAATGACGCCGCTAAATCGGGCAACGTAAACCGGATCGTCTGCACACCACTGGATCGGATCTTTGCCTCGCACCAGCGTTGGATCCTGCCCGAATCATTCAGCGTACACACATTTACCAATTGCTGGCAAACGGCTGAAGGAACGGCGTTGGTGACAAAGCGAGTTTCATGCACCGGAAACGTATAACCCGGCTGCACAAAGCGATAGATTAACGCGATGCGACGACCGTTTGAAACTGCGGGAGGATCGACCAAACCCGCATCGGCGACGAACAACCCCGGGATTGCACTGACTTCCGGACCGACTGCTAATTGCTGCTCGGGCGACGCTTCAAACACTAGCACGCCGTGCTGCCGAACCGCGTCCTGCACCTGCACGACCGGTGCTGAAATCGGAGCCGCATCGGTCCGCGGTTGCTGCACAAACGCATGCAGCGCCAGCGAACCGGCAAAGCGCTGATCCAGCTTCAGCGTAAATGGACGCAAGCCGTCCGCTGGTATTCCGGCTGATTGTTCAATGATGGTCACAGGGCGAATGGCGCGCGTCTGCAGGATTCCCGGCACCGGTCCCACACTCTGCACTGTAAATCGCACATCGGGACCCAGCGATTCTGAAAGCCGAATCGTCAGCGTGCGAATCGTACCGCTCAGGACGTCCGTGATGATCTCGGCATCCAATGACTGCTGTCGACTGTCGGCCCATGTCTTCAGAACTGAGCGACTTGCCAATCGCGACGGCTTCCGCACAATCGACAGTTCGCCTGAAACCGCAGTTCCAAGATTCTGAAAAACCTGCTCCGTACCGCTGCCGGCAATCGGAGTCAAACCTGTCAACGCCAATGCTGCGACGGTGAGATCATCCGCAAATCGGACAACATATGAGCCACCGACGATTGTTGTTTCCTTGGCCGTGACCACGGGTAATGCCAGTGTCTGTGCGTTGTCAGGATCTGCGATTGTACGCGTCAACGTAAGAAGGAGCGTCATTAACGCGCCCGGTGCGATGGGTTGAAGGGGGCGAACCAGGATTTGATTGGGTTCATTGGTCGAAGTCCAAGGAAGCGCAATTGGAGATTTCGGATTTGAGATTTCAGATGTTTCGACACTGGTCAACTGCCATTCGGCTGGAACCGAGACGAGCAAGTCAAAGAGTGGCGCGTTGAGCGTTTCAACAACAAGTGTCGCACTGAACGTGGCTGTGGTATCGTCGATGGCCAGCACGCCGCTGGACTCGACAAACAACTCACGATCACGCGGTTTCGCGGTGACCTGCAGCTCAAATTCCTGCAACCAGAAATCAAACACGGACGCATCCAACGCAAGTCCTAGTTCCGCTGCGGAAACTCGGCGGACGCCGCCTCCGGTTTCCGACACCAGTCGCAGTCCGTCTTCATGCGTCACCACCAAGCGACCCGTGTGCGCCGTGACTTCGAAAAATCCCAAAGTTGGAATCTCCTGCATGACGCCTTCGCCAACGGCCGAGACTGCTTTGATTTTGATTAAGCGATCGTTGGTAAAAGGCTGTCGATAGGTCATGGTAACCCGGGTGAATCCAACGTTGATCGGATCGTCGTCCAGTGTCCATGATTCTAGACCTGCTGATTCAACACTCGTCACTTCCAGCCTTCTTGGAACTTGTGCGACGACTTTGTTGATCGTGCCGCCAAAGACACTGACGCGGGACTCACTGTCCCAACGGAGTGTTTCTTTTTGGACCTGAAGATGTCCGTCAGTATGGACAAAGACGAGTGTCTGAGCTTCCATATCTTTCCGTTGAACGACCCAACGCAGCCGCACATCGGGCGCATTGCCGACAGGAACCACGTAGTGGGCAACCGCATCGTCGCCAGCAGGTCGATCAAGCTGCAACTCATTCACCAGCAGATGTCGTCCCGCCGGACAAGTGACTGTGAGTTCTACGGCTGGCACTACTGGCAACTGAAAAGCCGCAGTGCGGTCACCGCCCAGCGTCGCGAGTTGGGTAGACATCGAGACAACGGCAGTGAATTCACCGACTTTGTCGTGAGCTAAAAACAACGCCGTCGGGTCCGCCGGGTCACGTCCGATGACCGCAGGCTGCCCGTCGATTTCAAGCTTCTCAATCAGCAAATTCCCCGCTCGAAGATGCAGCAGTTGCCAGCCTTTGGCATACTGCCGGATCTTAAGTTCCATCTGCACAATCGCCTGCTGATCTCCGGGCGTAACGGTAATATTGGCCTGTTGAGTGATGATGGGAATCGGGATGTTTTCGTGCGCTGCATGCGCGCGAGCCTGCTCTAGCAATGCGCGGAACTCGGCCCGCTTCATCATCACGCCACGCCGGTCACGATCAAACACGGTGTCCAGTTGATCGGCCGGAATAAATTGCTCGTTCGGTCCTGGCGGATCTTGGGCAATTCCGCATGAGACACCGGTGCAGAAAATGAGTAATGTGAGGAGTGCAATCTCTGAGAGTGGCCCCAGCACAACCCCAGTCATCTTCTGCCCCGCGATGAGTGGAAAAGCAACGTTAGTTGCTGGTTGGACGCTCGGTATCCTGTGCTCTAACCGCATCATTTGCCACCTCTCATTAGGTCATTCATTATTTTTGCGACCTCGGGAGCAGGCACGACCGTTCCCGGCGGCACTGGTGGGTTTCGAGTACTCGTCGCCGACGGTGTCGGTGTCGCCGACGGTGTCGGTGTCGGTGAAGCAGGCGGCTTTACGGGACGAGAAATGCTCGGCGGTGATTGGTCATTCCCGTGGTTGTCACCGTTCCCGTTTCGCTGGCCGATGAGTAACCCCGTTAGCCAAATTCCACCTACGACGAGAATCCCTGGCCATGCCAATGCGACGTATTGAGGAGTCGCATTACTGCCACTGAGCGAACACAAGGCGACGGCGAAAGCGGCCAACAACGCCAGTGTGATACGATTCTCCCACGACGTGCGATGCAGAATTAGGCCGATGACAATCAGTGTGCCGCTAATGATGCAGAACAAAAACGCACGACTCCCATAAGTCACTACAATCTCAGATTGACTGCCAACGGCTCGGTAGACGGCAACGCTGCCTTGAGTCGGAAAGTCTCCGGATGCGACGTGCAGCGGATCGATCCAGTCATTTACGGCTGCCGCCGCAACTGCGGCTGAAGGCGATCTTAGCGGACGCAGCATCGAAGCCGAGACCGCGCCTTCCTGTGTCCACAAATCCGGATCGCCAAGGAATGCAATCTCCTCCGGTGCCCAGAGCAAAACTTTTAGTTGCTGAACGACGGTCGAGCCGCCACTTTCGGCGATCAAAGGAAGACGTAATTTCTGCATCCCCCTGAGACTGGAATAAGGCCGAGCGGATTCATTCACGATCGGACAACGGAACTGCAAAGTAAGCAAGAATTCTTGATCGGATGTTGTGCTGCGACTGATGTTGACGTAATACGCTTCCCACTGATCGGCAGCTTGAACATCGGTCGCTTTTTCGATCGTTGTGCGTTGATCATTCAGCAACGGAGCCTGCAAGTCGCACCCAATTGGGAGGTCGATTCGCAACCGTTGACGTTCACTGGACGTGATGCGAAATCGGCAACGCCACGAGGCCAAAGCCTGACGTTCCGTGACGACTTCGATCGCTCCACGCGACACCACGGTTGCCGCAACTTCGTGAATTTCATGTTTGCGAATGCGGATTGTGGCCGATGCCGGCTGGGTAAAGTAGCGATACGCGAGGTATCCTTCCGGTGCCATGAATTCAAGCTCGCGCACATCAATCGCTTCGGTGGTTTCTCCTTGGGAATCCGCGGTGATCGATAATGATTCGTGTCGCAGCAGGCGAATTTCACCGCGAACCTGCGTCAGGACAACGCGTCGTCGTTGCGCCTGATCATCAGTAAACGGTCCCAGAACACGCGGCGGTTCGACGACCAGTGTTTGCTCCGGCAGGACTTTCGCTGCGGATTCAGCAGCTAACGCTGCTTCTGGAGTCCCTGCGGGCGGAGCAGGCGTTTCCGCGGCGTCTGCGACTTTGGCCACGGTCACGTCCCAGTCAACGCCGAGCTGCACGGTGCCCGTTGTTTCATTTTGCAAAACCAGCGTCCATGTCACCCAGCCGTCTTCCGCCTGAGCCGCTTTGTCTCGCTGTTGAATTGTGTGACTAGGCGTCAACATGTGGAAGCGAACGTCGTTGGCAACAGCTTCTGGTACGGCCACTCGTAGCGTATCAATCCCAGCATTCTGAATATCAAATGTGATTACGGCATTCTGCTTCATGATTTCCGGTTCGACATGAACCGTCGTGCCGACGGTCGCTGCGATCTGAGCAGGTCGAGGCGCCGTACGCACAAACAAGGCAACGGGGCGACGCGTGAAATCCCACGACGCGATATGGCGTAAACGGGGAATTTGTTCGACCGCAGCATCCCGCGCCGGAAACAGCCCCACGAGCTTTTCATCGACCGTGATCACATCCAAAAATTCTGGAGCGTAAGCCGTCACGACACCCGTTTCACGTTCAACACCTTCAGGGATCAACGTGGGTAGTTCTAACTCCACATTCTCTACGGACGCATTAAAAGCCTGATGAGCCTGCACGGTAACATCGATGGCCCCCATGCGTTTTTGGGTCAAGGCCAACGTCACCTTGCCGATCCCTTTGTCGATATTGAATTCACTCATTCCATCCGCTGAAACGCTGTCGATGGTGAGCGACTCCGGAACCGTCAGCGACAACTGAAACACTCCGGCGCGGGTGACTTCGTATTTAAGTACTGACCGCAATCGCAATTCCTCGTCTCGGAAGACATACTGCGCGTTGTGCGTTACCAGCAGTCGCGGTTCAACCGGTTTAATCTGCACCACAAGTTGCCCACTCAGACCGCTGAATTCCCATGTATTCGTTGCAACAGCACCTTGGTCGCCTGTCGTAACGTCACCTGCATCGACCTGCTTGACACCCGCCTGAGTCTTCACGACCGCGGTCAGAGAAGGATCAGTCACGATCGTCAATCGTCCGGCTTCGCGGACGACCGCATCTGCGTGAACTCCGTGCAGTTTGCCGTCGGCTGACTTACCGATCAGTTGCAACGTATCGCCTTCCAGAGGACGCTCAGTCTGAATTTCGATCTGGAATTTCTCAGTCGCCGGAACCAGCAATTCTGCCTTTACAAGCTGATGCGTTTCACCCACGGCTTCTGCTGCCCACGAGCGAATCCGACCGGCTGCGGAAACGACATCGATGATTCGTGCATCTTTCGGAACGAGCACCGTCACGTCACGTAGTTCCCCGCGCAGAATCTCATAATTCAACACTGTGCGCGACTGCAGCAATCCCTGTTCAATCTGCACGCTGGTTTGATTATTTACACTGCTCAAGAGATCCATCACCGGCTTTGAACCTGCGCGAGGATTCCAGTGGACTTCAAATTGAGTGGTCGCCCCCAAACTGGCCTTGGCGACCGTCTTGCCTTCAACTTCTAAACCGTCGGTTGGTAGCAAGACTTGGAGCGGATTGATGCGAATTGTCTGGTCGAGTTCAGGAATCGTGACAACCAGTTCGCTGATGCCTGTCGGTGGACACTGAATCGTGAACGATCGATCTTCCGGAGATGTCATTACGGTCGCCAGCAGTTCTAGCGTCACCGTCTTCTGTCCAACACCTTTGACCAGAAGTTCGTACTGCCCCTGTCCGACTCCCTTCAGCAACACGGTACCATCCGCCGGTTCCACTTTGCCAATCGCTGCCGCTCCGAATGAAACAGGCAAAGTCGCCCAGTTGTTTTCTTTAAGTACGTTGAGTTTCAGTTCCACAGTCACTCGCGCCAGATCTTTTTCCACGGTTACGGACCATGAGGACGACGTGATCACCGCATCCTGATTTCCCGTCGTCACCGGCACAGCCGCGAACGCGCGTTTCATTAAATCGAGGTATTCCGCATAAGGCAGGACGACAGAAGCATCTTGGTTGTCGAACACCTTCTGAAGTTCTTTAAACGGCACATAAATCAGCCGATCCCACTTCTCCGACAGCGAAGGCTTTGCTGCCTCATCGGCCGCGGCAGGTGCCCCCGCTGTCGTTTCGGCTGCGGGCTCCGTGGTTTCCTGTCCGCTTGACCGCGACTGCTCTGTCGCCATCATGGTGATCAGCACAAAAAAAATGCCAAAACCCTGAGAGAATCGTTTCATTCCAGTTACCTTGTGTGCTTTAAATCACGGCAATTCTGAATGCTCTGCCATTAATATGACGCTCTGGTTGCTCATTTCTTCATGATCATCCAGTGATAGATTACGCGGATTGAGTTGAATTTACATTTTATCTGGTGCAAATCACTCCGTAAAACTACCTGAGACATCTAAGTTTAGGTCAGGAACCAACAGACACGGCCACCTATCCTGTGCATAAACAAACTCTGCCTTGACGATCCACCCGCTTGTTTTGTTCCCGAAATCTTACCCAACCGTTAGCGATCAAGGCCGCGCGTGGAGTGCAACGATCGCCAATTGGCGAGGTACGCTGACTGAAAATCTTCCGTGAGACGACTTTTATCCGATCGTCAGTCGCGCGAATCCGCGACCGCGATATAAGTCTAAGCTTTGGCCGCGATCCGGATCAGTCTCCCTAGGACTTCGGCATGTTCGACGTTCGAAAACACAGCAGCGATCTCTAAGGCGTGCACGTTCAGACACCCCAACGGAAGCTTCACAAGATCCTTAAGTGTCGTAACAATTAAGGCATCGTGGGATTTTTTGGCAAGTTGCCGTACCTGTTGAAGATCATTGTTGGAATAGTGATGGTGGTCAGGAAACCATGATGTTCCAGTCACACGCAGCCCTGCACGGACGGCTGTGGTCTGGAATGCGTCAGGATTCCCAATACCTGCCATGAGATGCACGGGCTGACTCGCCGCATCGCGAAGCGACATCATCGCTCCGTCGAGATTGCGCAAAGACGTTGGTTGGAAAACGATATGCAGAACATGGTCCACAAGTTGGGGGGCAGCTTCAATGATCGCGTTGTGAATTTCCGCGAGCACCCGTGCTGCGACAAGGTCTGATCGTGTAATAATTGCGACATCGGCTCTTCGCAAAGATGACAACGGTTCGCGGAGCAGGCCACGGGGCAGAAGAGATCCATAGCCGAACGGGTTTGTCGCGTCGATCAGGACGATGTCAAGATCTCGATGCAGCCGTCGATGCTGAAAACCATCGTCCATGACAATGGCGTTTAGATTTTCTTCGATGGTCAAAGAATGCGCTGCCGCGACACGATCAGGGGCTTGGGTATGCGGGACATCCGGACACAGCAGATTCAGCACCAGTTTTTCGTCATTCGCGTTGCCATCGACCGAACCATACCCGCGGCTCACAATCCCTGGCCGGAAATTAGCCTGTCGCAGCAAATCACAAACTAATGCCACGAGCGGAGTTTTGCCCGTGCCACCGGTCGTCAGATTTCCGACGCTGATGACAGGAACTGCGGCGCGGTGAATTGTTTCCCAACCCCGTTGAAACCGTGCGTTGCGAATATGAATCGCCAGCCCATAACCTAGCGACGCAACGCTCAAGACCATGCGCAAACTCGACGCCAGCACGCCGTTTGTTTGGCCACTCACCAGATTTCTGAAACCCGATTCGTTCACGCCCACCCGTCCCCGTTTTTCGCCAACCTGCCTCTGCTCCGCGGAGTCATATCAGACCAGAGCCAACGTCAGCAATCGAATTTAACAACGTTTTGAGCTATCTAGGGTCCCCGTTTTATCTTTCCCGATCCGCAAATTTAGGCCTAGAATGCTCGTTTCCGGGGTGTCTGGCCGATTCCACTTGCATCCGGAATGCAGAGTTTGAGACACTACCCGCAGCATGAGAGAGCGCGAGACGGTGCAGCGGACTGCCCATCGAATCCTGATTTGACGAAGTATGACATCATGAAGGCCATGGATTTATGTTGCAATTGAAACGTCTGGCTATCGCTCTGTCGCTCGTCGTGGTCTCGTGGATTGAAGCGCCACTCGTGAATGCTCAGGGGCTGATTTTTCATTTGCCTGAAGACGGCAAAGCCGTTGAATACGAAGG
>QWQG01000103.1 GCA_003670925.1 Planctomycetota bacterium
CACGATGTTGATCGACGTCGACAACAAACCAGACACTGGCAGTCGATTGTGGATCGCAAACTTGAAAAACTCGCGGGGCTCGCGACGCATCGCATCTTCGAGATACGGCTGGAATTCGGGATAGAGCTGTTTGTCGGGGCTTGTCAGATCGAAGTCGCGCAGATCGAGCCATTGATCGGGGAAGTCTTGGTAAAACCGATCGGCGCGCGGATCGCTGAGCAACCGGTCCGCTGCGGCTCGCAGGCCTTGCGGATCGTTCAGCGTCCCGGCCTTCGCGGCGGCGAGCAGCGCATCGTCCGGACACGAATTCCACAACAAGTACGACAGCCGAGTCGCGAGCGCATAACCATCAAGCATCCCGGTCGGCTCATTGAGGAATAAGAAGTCGGGGCTGAGCAACGCGGTGCGATAGGATTCGAGCATCGCGTCTTCAAATGCCGCTCCCTCTTTTCCCCGCGCGTCGGCAATCACGGCATACCGCTGGACCTCGGCGTCGGACACCGGGCGACGGAACGCTCGCGGCAAGAACGTCGCGAGCAGTCTTCGTGCATCTCCCGCCGGATCGTCGGACACCGTTGCTCCCGGAACCAATCGCCCCGGTCCATTGATGGCTCCCCGCGCTTGTCGAAATGTGTTCGGCCGATCGGGCTTCAGAACTTCAGGCGGCAGCTTCGTAAATGGGACGATTGGCATGCTGCCAAACAAGCGGCGGTGACTGGTCGGCGGCCACTCGTCATACAGCGGCCCGGTGACGACCATGTTATCGATGGCCACGCCCGCGCCGGAGTACGCTTTGATCTGTCCCTGCGAGAAATAAACGTGTGCATCCAAAAACGACGCGCCGGCAGCTCGCAACGGGTTTTCTTCTGTCGGTTCGATATCGACGTTTAGCTCCGAGTACGTCGGCTTCAAACTGGGAGCATCGACGAACCCAAGCAGTCGGCTCCCGCAGTAGACACCGACAGAACCTGACCGCGGCGACGGCTTGACTTCGCCTTTGTCCCACCAATAAGACCACGCGGAAACACCGATCTGGTATCGCCCGGGATGCACCGGAGCAAAGTTGAAGCGACCGCCAAACGACTCACCGAACGTCCGCGTCATACCGACCGTTGAGCCTTCTTTGAAGACGCCGGCCTGCTCAGCCTCACCCAGGCCTTTGTACTTGCCGCCGAATGACCACTTGTCGGCGGGATAATCGCCATCGGCGTTCGTCGCGGATGGCATCGGAAAACGCGACTCGTCATATTTCATGTCAGGCGTGAGCATGACCGCATCGCCGCCGCCCATCAGAACTTTGTAATCGTACTGCTGGTTCGCATAAAGAATTCGTCGTTCGACCTCGGGGGGTACCGACCATTTTGCGACAGCCGCATCGAGTGCCTTGTCGATCGCCTCAGCATACTTCGCGAGCAACACCGGCGAGACATCTAGGGCGGCGGCTGTCTTCGTATAGCCATCGGCTCGTCCGTCATCCGGCAGCGACTCCCGCACTTCAAGCCACGGCACATCGAGCAAATCGCGTAGCGTGTTTTCAAACTCAGTGCGGTTCATCCGCCTCACCACACTGCGACCATTTTTCTCACGCCACTGAAGTTCCTCGCCGCTTAGAGTCTGACTAAGCCATTCGAGAACTGGTTTAATTTCTTCCGCCCCGGGTTGTGGGGAATCTTTCGGCGGCATCTCGCCCGACTGCACGCGATCATGAAGGCGAACCCATCGAAGAAACGTCGGCATTTCGGAAAGATCCACAGCCTGTGTCGTAAGATCTAGGCCACCTTTCTTTGACTGCTGGGCGTGGCATTCTAGGCAGTGCTTTTCGAAAAACGCCTTCACGTCTGGAGGAACTTCTGCCGCCGAAAGCGACCGCACTACAAGAACGCAGACGGCAACAACCCCGATCCACGACGCGGAACGGCACGTTCGTAGATGCGTTCGCTTGAAGTATTCCGGATCTGGGTTTTCACTGGACCAGGACATCGATGTCTCCATGAATCAGCACAACATTCAACGCATTTCGCAAATACTCTTAGCGCGGCCACGATTGAGGCTAGCCTCTATGATTTAGCCCGCGAACACCCGGCCTCAATTCACAGCGTGCAGAGAATAAAAATCCGTTAGCAACCACGCCTTATACACCGTACAAGTCGACTTTCGCAAACCGTCGTCGGTTCGGCCTACAGCGTCTCAAGCTTCCTGCCGATTTTTAACATTGCTGAATAATATGGTGTGTCTGCGTTCCACGCGATGCGGCACGCGCGGTACTCGTTCCATTTCTGCGGCATGCCTATCGTGGGCAGGTGGCCGACAACGATGCAAACCGTGTGCTGGCTGTGTTCGATCAGGCTCAAGCGCAGGGCAAGAGTTACGGCGAGTGGACCGTCCGACGAGCCCGTTAAATTTCTCGGCCGCATCATCACTGGTCCGGGAGCCGAATCGCATCAGGGAAATCACTTCGGAAAAGTATTTGATGGAGACCTGCTGACGGTTCTTGATGGCCCGGATGCAGCGAGTTATTGGGTGGGACTGGATCTTGGACAATCACAGCCTATTCAACGTCTCCGCGATGCGGGTCGGGTCGGGCAAGAACAGCGGATGGTAGGAGGCATATTTCAGGCCAGTGATGCGGCGGATTTCTCCACGAATGTGGTTGATCTCTGGGTCGTCACCGATCAACCGCCGCGAGGCTGGGTGACGCGAAACTTGGAATCGTCGGTGACGGCCCGCTATGTTCCTCCTCCGAATTCGTTCGGGAACATTGCGGAGTTCAAGGTGCGCGGGCCTGCCGCCGGAACGGTGTTAGAACAGCAGGTGCGCCGGTTACTGGCTGACCCTCGCGCTAAATCGCTGACTGAAACCTTTGCTCTGCACTGGTTGCAAATTCACAAGTTGCCGACCGCTCGCCCGAGTACCGAGTTCTTTCCGGAATTCCATGCCAACCTCCGGCAGGCGATGTTCGACGAGACGGCTCTGTTTTGCGAGACGCTCCGGCTTGAAGATCGCAGTGTGCTGGAATTCCTCGACGCCGATTACACCTTCGTGAACGAGGAACTTGCGAAGTCTTATGGGCTGCCTGATGTCACAGGCAAAGAGTTGCGGGGCGTTCAGTTAGTGGGCGTTCAGTGTTCGTCTTTCGCCCACAGATGATCAGCCAATGCATTTGGGGCCGCCACGATTTCGTGGGAATTGAAGTAGGTGGAGATTTCACGAACAGCGGCTTCGGGGCCGTCGCTGCCGTGGATGAGATTCATCTGACGGCTGGCTCCGAGGTCGCCACGAATTGTGCCCGGTGCAGATTCGCGTGAATTTGTTTTTCCCATCAACGTTCGCATCACGGTGATCGCTTCTGGCCCTTCCACGACGAGTGCCACGACGGGGCCGGACGTAATGAAGCCTTCCAAGTCTTTGTAGAACGACTTTGCAACGTGCTCTGCATAGTGCTGTTTGCTGAGTTCAGGCGTTACCTGCAGCATTTTCATGCCGACAATGCTCAGACCCTTGTCTTCAATTCGTGAAACAATGCGTCCCACTAGGCGTCGCTGCACCCCATCCGGTTTGACAAGAATTAAAGTTCGTTCTAGAGCCATGGAAGCGAAGTCTTTCGTTGAAAGTGAGCGAAGGATTGAATGCACGACCAATTTCCAAGACCCAATGATGAATGAATCACAGTTTCATCACATCGATTACCACAGCTTGGGATGCATTGGTTATTGGGGATTGAGATTTTTCACACCATCATCATCTGCAGAAACTCATGGAATAAGTAATGGCTGTCGTGAGGCCCGGCGGCGGCTTCGGGGTGATATTGAACTCCGAAGGCAGGGTAGACCTTATGACGAATGCCTTCGGTTGTCTGATCATTCAGGTTGATATGCGTGACTTCAACGTCATCCGGCAGAGTCGCTGAATCGACAGCAAAGCCGTGATTCTGTGATGTAATTTCTACTTTTCCGGTTCGGCGGTTCAGCACGGGCTGATTGGCACCACGATGTCCGAAACGCAGCTTGTACGTTTTGCCGCCGAAGGCGAGGCCGAGCAACTGGAGGCCAAGACAGATGCCGAAAATTGGCTTCTTGCCCAGTAACCCTCGAATTGTTTCAATCGCGTAAGTCAACGGCTCCGGATCTCCTGGCCCGTTCGACAGAAACACGCCATCCGGGTTTAATGCCAGAATTTCTGTGGCTGTGGCTGTGCCCGGAACAATCGTGACACGACAACCGATATCCCGCAGGTAGCGCGAAATATTCCATTTCATGCCGTAGTCAATTGCCACGACATGCGGCCCGTCGCTGCGATCCACACCGGAAACAAAATCTGACGGACGTCCCAGTTCACTCAGAGACATGTTCCAAGTGCAGGTATCCTTCGGCATGACTTCCTGCACCAGATCCCGACCGACCAATCCCGGAGCTACGCGGACTTTACCTAACAAGGATGTGTCATCCAAATCAACCGTGGACAGGATGCTCTGCATGGCGCCTTGGGTCCTGATCTGACGGACGAGCGCGCGTGTATCAATCCCCTGCAGCCCGATAATTTGGTTTCGTTTGAGATACGCGTCCAGCGATTCTGTGGACCGGTAGTTGCTTGGGAATTCACAGAGTTCCTTGACCACAAATCCTTGGAGGAACAATCCACGGCTTTCCACGTCTTCGGCGTTCACACCGTAGTTGCCGATCAGCGGATAAGTCATGGTCACAATCTGACCAGTGTACGAAGGATCAGTCAGGATTTCCTGATAACCAGTCATACTGGTATTGAACACAACTTCACCATGGACTTCACCTTCAGCTCCGAAAGCATGACCAGTAAAGACGTTACCGTTTGCCAGCGCCAGCTTTGCCGGGCGACCTGCCATGCTCGATTCTCCCAAGGTCCGCGCGTAAGATCACCGCAGTTGAAAACACACTTGAAACCCTTTTTTACCATCCCCCATTGACTTGGAACAGTACGGGGCCACGCCATGGTGCAGTTTCGCGAAAATCAGATGATCGATTACAAACACCGGCAGTGTCGTTTTTTTAGTGGTGGGCGATTATTCTCCGCGATATGAGATTTGCATTACTCAGCGGAAAACGAATTCTGGTCACAGGTTCTTCCACGGGCATCGGTCGTGCCATCGTGTTGGAGTGTGCGCGGGCGGGAGCGGATGTGGTGGTAAATTGCCGCCGGTCGGTGGACCGCGCGGAGGCCGTGGCGGTGGAGGCTCGGATGCTGGGCGTGCAGGCTGATGTGATCCTTGCCGACGTCTCCGACGAACAGGATCGCCGAAAGTTGATCCGAGCCGCATTTGATTCAGGTCGCATTGATGCGGTCGTCAACAACGCCGGGGCGGACTTATTGACGACGGAACTTCGTGACGCTGACTTCGCTCAAAAGTTAAGTGCGCTGATGCAGACGGACGTGATGGGAACAATTGAGTTGTCACGAGCATTCGGCAGGCGATTTCAGGAACAGGGCCGTGGCACGATTCTGAATATCGGCTGGGATCAGTCGGATCGCGGCATGGAAGGCGACAGTGGTGAGCTCTTTGCAACCGCCAAGAATGCGGTGATGGGATTTAGTCGATCGCTGGCTGTGAGCCTCGCGCCCCATGTGCGCGTGAACTGCATTGCCCCGGGCTGGATTCGGACAGCATGGGGCGAAAACGCGAGTGACTACTGGCAGCAGCGTGTGATGACGGAAACACCCCTAAAACGCTGGGGTGAGCCTCAGGATATTGCCAACATGGCTAGGTTCCTGCTGAGCGACGATGCAAGCTACATCACCGGACAAGTGATCTACGTCAATGGCGGTGCTGTCCGCTAACATGTCGCCGTCTGGCTCCGTCAAGAAGAGCCTTCCGGGGAATAATGCGGCTGCTGCTGGGTTAATATTCTCACCGCTGGCACGCGAAGTCAAATTGTGTAGTAGCGTGCTGCGGCATTGGGCATCTCACGTCGACCGTGATGGCTACTTTGCGCGGTCAAGCACCGCCTCATAAATCGCCTTTGCCTGGCGATATTCGGCGAGTGATTCATCCGGGAGGATTCCGGCATTGCGTGTAAGCTCCTCATCCATGCGTTTGACGAAGAATTCGGCATCACGGCGGCGCGGGATTAACGGAGATTTTGGAACCTCGACGAACACCGGATTCGTGTGCGCGAAGCTGACTTTGGCATCCGGCAGTTTTTCGAAACAACGGAGGGCCAGCCATCCGGAGCCGTGCAGCGTTTCACTGACGTCGATCGCATACTTCCAAACTCCTTCAGCCGTGCGTTCGGGTTCGATTGTCAGGCTCTGCGCGATTTCGCCATTGCGTACGATTTCGATACTCCGCAGGGGGTTAACACTGAGCACCGTGCCCCTCATCACAATCTTATTCTCAACGGAATCATGTAACCACGTGGTGCCGGGAAGTTGTTGATTGAAACGCACATCAAGCAGTGGGCCAGTCGTCACAAAGCTGTGACCCGCATTGAGATGCTCTACCCATTTCTCGTATGAGAACTCTGCGCCGGTATGCACATAGACACGTCCGTGACCCAGCGGGACCGGATGCACGCCTGCTCCCGTACCGCCCGTGATTCGCATGTGGAAACCGCAGTTCAGCAAAGCGTAATACGTCTGCATGGCGAACTCCGTCCAGCCGAGATCTGTGAAACCCGCGACGCTGCGTTCCACTTCCGGCCAGTCAGGAGCGTTTTCGATGGTCCACTGCGGAAAGCCAAATTGAGTTCTCCAGTTATGATTATTACTGAGTTCAAACAGGTCTACGTGCATGACAGGCACGATCATCATTGACCACGCCCACGAATGCTTGTCAAGATCCAAGATCGCACCCTGCCGGCGGGCTTCTTCGGCGACCGGAAGGGCTGGCGGCGATGGAAGATTTAACGGTGTTTTGTGATTCAAGACCAAGACTGCTCCCTGAGTATGCCGTTTGCCATCCACCGTGAAGATTTCATATTCCGTATTAACCGGATATATCACGTGAGTCGCATCGACATGAATGGTTTTGGCTTCCATGACCAAGCCTGACGCAGCCGGAATCTCAGTGCTATCACGTACCCAGTAATTCAACGGAAAAGCCACGTGCAGGTCTTCAGCCATCATGAGATTCGGCAGGTCGGCCAGACTTCGATGCACGTGCGTGTCGCCGGAGTACCAGCCTTGCTTTGGCATGTTGGCGAAACGCGGTAACGTAAGTTGAAACACGGAGGCCTCAGATCCCACCGTGATCTCTGTCTCGGCGGGGACAAATTCCTTACCACGTTCGGCGCGAATCCGATACTTGCCTGGCTCAAGTTGCAAGTGAAACGTGGCGGCCGACAGTGTCGTGTGCATTTCGACAGACGGCGTCGTGCCGATCTGTTTGCGATATTCAAGAGCGGAGCCTGCAGTATCGGCTGACTTTGCGAAGTGCCATGTCAGTGTGTCAGTGTTCTGCACGTACAAACGGCAAGGCAAAGCTGTCCCCGATGCGGCATCAATGACGCTGCCCGTGACTTCAGTGGCTGGTGCTGTCGCAGCCGAGGCCCATAACCCAGCTAGCGTTAGAGTCACGCATCGAACCATACAAATGACGGAAACTTCCGCTGATGTTTTTGGCACGCTATCCTCCATCGATTACCACGAAAGCTCTTGAACAACATGGTTCGACGCATCGTCCACGTCAACTCGCCACACCACAATTCACTTCCACGCGACGCGCGGCTTAATTGCTACGACCACGGCATCCGTTCAAACATCCACCAGCGTGGCTTGCGAATGCCTTTCTGCAGGCCGAATTCTTTGCTGGCAATTTCGCTGACGTAACGGGCAATTTCTTCGGGTGAGTCGCTGACGTAGAAACGATCGATGTCGGTCATACCGATCGTCCCTTCTTTTACCATTGTGTCTCGCAAAAAATCTAACATTGGTTTCCAGAATGCAGACCCTGCAAGGACGATCGGAAACTCCGGCATTTTTCCGGTCTGCGCAAGTGTGCAGATTTCAAAGAGTTCATCGAGTGTTCCCAAACCGCCCGGCATCGCCACAAAAGCATAGGAGTACTTTGCCAACATCAACTTGCGAATAAAGAAGAAGTCGAATTCGACAAACGTATCAAGATACGGATTTGGATCCTCCTCCAACGGCAGTACGATATTGCAACCCACACTGTGTCCGCCAACATCTTTTGCCCCGCGGTTCGCGGCTTCCATGATTCCCGGACCGCCGCCGGTCACCACCGTGAATCCAGCCAAGGCCAGATGCTCACCCACGCTTCGGGCAAATTCATAATACGGATGAGTTTCCGGAAACCGCGCTGACCCAAAAACTGTCACGCAGGGACCGACAAAGTGCAGCTTTCGAAAACCACCGATGAGCTCTCGAAAAGCTTGAATACTCATCATCAGTTCACGAATCCGTGACTGCGGACCATCGAGGAAGCGAATGTCTGACACCCTGTTAGTTTTTGATCGGCTATACTGCTTCACATTCGGCTCCTGTGCCCAGTCATGTTCTGAATCATGCTGCCCACTGTTGTGTTTTTTACTTACAAAGGACAAGTGTCGTCAATTCGCTCGGGTTTTTGGGTATCGAATGGCTCATCTCTGTGACGCATCTCGGATGCACGTGCTCTTGTGTCGCGCAAACTCACGATCCCCGGAGCGTGTACCCGTGAAGAGAACAAAACATCTCGAACAAGCCCGCGGGGAGGAGAGCAACGTTGTGAATGCAAAAAGCCCGGCTTTTTAGGGCCGGGCTTCTGAGCGAGTCGAATTTTCGAGGAGTGAACCTGCTATCGTTGCGGCTTACGTTTTGCTTCCCGAGTGGGGACGGTGCGTGGCATCGCGATGGCGGCCAGCAACCCGGCCGTCACAGCATCCAGCGTTGTTTGATCCTCGGTTCTTGCTACGTCGTGAGTAATCATCACAGTGGCGGGAACCAACGCTGTGATTGGGATCGCGACGTCCTGACCTAGGTCGCTCATAAAGAACGAATCCAGTGCCAATTCTTCCATGATCGCATCAATCTCAGCGAGTGGCTGGACGTGTTCCACCATCGCTGCAGACTCCGCAAGGAAATTGTCAACTGCTTCAGGAGCCAGTTGCACGACGGTTCCTGCTGGATGAACGGCGATACTCCGAACGTCATCAACAATCCCATGTTCAGCGTACGCGGTTAAGACGACAGACGCCAGCCGAATGGAATCAAAGGCGTTTTCCGCATCTGCAGGAGCCTGCAGGTCCGAAGAGACAACTTTGAAATTCTGCGGCTGACTCCACGGTCCCGGGACATTATTCACCGTGATCGCCCGGACCCACCAGCGGTAATTTCGGTTGGGAGCCAATGCGGTTGTGGTCGTATAACTTGTGCCCACGATATTGTTGACATTCAGCACGACTGGCTGACTGCCATCAGACATGTCCTTAACGATAATTTCGTATTTGGCGGCATTCGGCACACCCTGCCATGTGAAGGTCGGTTTCCGATTGTTGGTGGTGAAGCGAGGTGAGATCGCGAGCGGAGCTGTTCCGATGGTTGCTTTGATCGTGAAATCGGCAGGGACGCTCCATTGAGAAGCTAAGCCGTCTTTATCAAAGCCACGCACCCATGTTCGGAATGTGCCGTCTTCTAAGGGCAAAGTCGGCGTATAGAATTTATCCGTCAATCCCTGCACGTAGATCACTTTAGCCACACCGGTTGTGAGATTATTCACCCACAATTCGTAGGTCTTAAATTCAACAACTCCTGTCCACTGGAACTTGGGAGTACTGGTGGTGACGGTCCCAAGTGGTGCCGTGATGGACGGGACCGGGATTTGGAAGTCTGTCGCGACACTCCACGCACCACGCACTCCGGCAGCGGTCACGGCCTGAACCCACCAACGGTAGTTGCCGGCCATGAGCACCGCAGGGGCTGTGTAGGTGATTGTCGCGGCGTTCGCCACGTGCGGCACATTGACTCGAATCACCTGTCGAACTCCGGTCGAGAGGTTGTCAACCCAGAGGTCGTACTTCGCGGCTCCCTCAATCGGTTTCCACGTAAAATTCGGCGTCGTATCTGTGGTCACACCCTTCGGCGAAATCGTTTCCGGGCCTACGCGATAGTCCATGCGGAATTGATACGCCAAGCTCCACAACCCTGCTTCACCATCGGCCGCAAGCGGACGCACAAATGCTTGGTAAGTGCCATTTGGAAGTGCAATCGTTGGAGTGTAGAAATTCGTGTTCAACGCGGCTTGGTAGATGATTCTTTGTGTGCCGCCAATCTGATTCACCACGAGTTCATAGCGAGCAGCCCCCATATTGGTCCATGCAAATGTGGGCTTGGTATTCATCGTGACCGCTGCAGGCGAAGTGAAGCTAGCTCGATCAACCGTGAATGATTTCGACAGGCTCCAGTCACCTGCGACACCGTCTGCATCGTAGGCACGTACCCACCACATGAACGCCCCGGCACTCAGTGCAACCTGCGTTTCATAGCTGTTGGACGGCACGAACTGATTCCGCAGCACCTGTGCCTGCGGTGTTGGCAGAACTTGGTTGACCCAAATATCGTAGCGTGAAGATCCAGGCACGTCAGTCCATTTGAAGACTGGAGTCGTATCGAAACTTCCCCCCCCTGGGGCCGTCAAGGACAGTCTCGTAATATCAAAGAAGTACGAATCACTCGCTGTACTACCGCTGGAGTTCTTGGCGGTGATGAGGACTTCATAACGGCCGACTGCCAAATTTGTTGCGGGCGTATAACTCGTGGTCAAGAGGTTGTTGAGATCCAACGCAACAACACGACTGCCACTCGTTACATTAAACAACTGGAGCCGGTACTTCGCAGGGCTCGCCTGCCAGCGGATCTCTGGTGTGAAATCACTGGTGACAGTAAACGGTCGCTGCACGACAGGTTTCGTCGGTGGTCCCACAACAACAAGCTTGTCACGGAAGCCTTTATTGCCAAAGTTGTCAGTGACAATCAGCCGCACTGTGTAGGTCGCAGACAATGCCCCCGGATACGTATGCGTGGTCATTGATCCTTCAGCATCACTCGTAAAATACTCGGTCGGATCATAGGCAGGATCGTTCAGCGGCACTGTAGGTGGTGTACTGGAAGGATTCCAGTCGAAGTCCCATTCCCACTTTACGATCACACCGGTTGCGGAATTCGGGTGTGAGGAACCTCGGCCGTCAAAGGAAACGAGCTCATTCACGCCGACAGGATTTGGAGTTGCAATGAAATTTGCCGATGGCGTGTTGACCAGAAACTCAACAGCACCAAGGTCGATAACGTGCAGGCCATCGCCATTGCCATCAATCAGGCGAGGATTTTCAATCGCATCCAGCTGGGCCAAAATCGGATTCGCCGGAGTCACCGGATAAAGGAGATTACTTCCTCTATCGACCCCACCTCCGTTAAGTAAGAGTTTATTGGACCCGACCCCGTTGCCCAGACCGTACTGCAGTAACTCCGTCAATTCTGGCAGCGGAGTTGCGTCCCGGCCAAAAAGATCAGAGACCAAAAGTCCCGCTGTCGTGCCGGAGATAAATTTTGCGTCCAGAACTTGAATGGTATTGAATCCCCGCGAAACGACGCCTCCAGAAAATTCTTGGTCAATTGAAGCACCCGTCGCGATAACTTTTGTCGCAACTTGGTTGCGTTCTAAGATCGTATTGGCGATCTGAGTCGTGAGATTCGATTCGCTGGCAATCCCACCGCCATAGGACCACGAACTGTTTGCAATCACCGAAACGTTAGTCAGGAATGACGTGGCGTTGTTCTCGTTAAACAATCCACCACCACGCGAAACAGCCACGTTGTCTGAAATCGTCGTATTCAGGTACAACGCTGTCCCGGTGTTGTTGACCCCGGCTCCGCGCGATCCGGCAAGGTTTTCGGAAATTGACGATCCCACAGCCGTCAGAATGCCGGCATTGAAGATGCCACCGCCTTGGTTGTACGCCTCATTCCGAATCACATTCACATGATTAAGAATGAGCGTCCCTGCATTCCAAATGCCCCCGCCGTCGAATGCCTCTCCACCGTTCACTGTCAGGTTTTCCAGCGTGAGCGAAGCACCGGCAAACACCTGGAAGACTCTATCGAGCAGTGCCGCATCGATGATCGTAGCAGCAGCGCTCACGCCGCGAATCGTTAGTTTGCCTTTGATGTCCAGATCCCCGAATAGACTCTCATCTTCAAATCTACCGGAGCGAGTCAAGGTGTAAGTGCCGGATGCAAGGACGATCACGTCATCGCCTAAAGTCGCATTACTCTCCATCACAGCTGCACGCAGCGTCGCGTTGCCGTCTACGTCAAGTGCCAATCCATCCCCAACGTTCCTATCCGCTTTATCCAGAAAGCTGGTCAAGGCATTGTCAACGGTCCATGTGGTGTTACCACCGGTGACCAGCGCGCTGCTGTCTGTATCGCGAATGGCAGAGCCTGTGGCGACCAGTGTCAGCACGTAATTGCCCGCTTCGCCAGTTAAGCCACTCAGATTGACTGAGTAGTATAAAGCATTGATCGATGTCACCGTCAGCCCGGTCAGCGGGACATTCACCGCATCGCGCGTCAGTTTAAGGTCAGCAATATCGAAACCAGTGACATCTTCACTAAATTGGATGAAGACGTCATTGACTGCAGTCGCTCGCGGAGAAGGCGTGACAGGCCCCACGGAGATTACCGTCGGGGCAACACCAGGGTTTGATCCGGGCTGAGGAATGCTTGAGCTGCCACCACCACCACCACCACCACCACCACCTCCACCACCACCGCCGCCACCACCGCCACCACCGCCACCACCGCCGCCGCCGCCGGGAGGCGCGGCAGCCGGGGCCGGCGCATCGACAACGAGAGTATAGGCGCGTGTGGTGCCATAGATGAATGGTTTTCCCGTATTATCGAAGCCGTTGTTGTTCGACTCATTGCTCAGGATTTCAATGACGTACTCCCGCCCAGCGATGACTGACGTCGTCATTGTGCCGTTCGCACCAGCGGTCACGGTGGAATACTTCGGCGAGCCGTCCACATTGGTAAACATCGGGCGTTCTTCAGTTCGCTTGGACGAATCAAGTTCATAAATCAGGTACCGCAGGCTGTCACCAAGGGTATCGGTCACATTTAAGCGGACGACCAGTGCGCCCGTTCCTGCGGCCGTAAACCTGTAGTAGTCGCGGTCTGCTTTCACATTCAGACTCAAATTCCCATTGGCTGTCCGGGCGTTGACAGAATTTCCTGCATTCGCGAGCGTTCCGAGTTTGTAAGCAGAGACGAATGCGTTGTTGTCATCGATCTCGTCAGCTACGATCGGGGCTTCCCCGGAAAGCACGTTGAAAATATCACCGCGAGCCAGCGAATAAGGCGTTTTACCGATGAATGTGCCAACGTTTACGCCTGTGTCCCACTGGTAAGGGACAACACCTTCAGTCGCTAGATTCACTTTCGAATAGAAACTGCTGTAACCTTCGGTCGCACTAATCTCCGCGAAGTTATTAAAATCAAAGTCGGACTCCACCCGCCAAGTCGAAGTTCCAACTCCATCATAGCTCCACTGAAAAGCAGGAGCGGGAGGATCAACTAATTGAAAGGGATGAGATCCCGGAACCACTCCCATGGTATCAGTGACTTTGCCGAGCGTACGCGTGGCGTTTCGCTTGCGTCCGGAATTAGCGTAGTGACCAGAGGGGTTGAGTGGTTCATGGACATGATTTGGAGCCGACGAATTACCCGTATTTCGAGACTTAAATTCGCTTTCAAAGCTATCGACGTAGGCAAAGCCATTCGTGACATCGAGAGAGTTCCCTATATTGCCTCGGAATGAGAGATCGAGTCGCGCCAGTGTGTCCCGACTGCCGTTCCATAAAAACGTAGGGCTGTCAGACCTGTCAAAGTTGCTTTGAGACTGCGGCGTCAGGGCCGATTCAAAACTATCAAAATAGACGTCCGCCCCAAAGTTACCGTCAAAGGAGTTTTTCCAGACTTCCGCATCGACACCGGCCAGCCCTAGTTCTAAGGCCGCATTGGCTTTCGTCAGGGG
>QWQG01000057.1:0-7500 GCA_003670925.1 Planctomycetota bacterium
CAGCCGCGCAATCTGACCGAAGTACTTCAGGACGGTGATGTCCTTCTCGGTCAGCTTCGCCTTCTCGGTGGGCGTTGAATGTGTGTTGCCATCTACTTCCATGTGCGAAGCTTGGCAACTTCAAGGAAGGCGCGCAATAGCGCTCACAGAATTTTTTCGGATTTTCTGCGACCACATCAAATGGCGTGCCGAACCGTATTGGACCTGTCCCTTTACTTACAAGCAGTGCCTCGAACCGCAGTGGAGGCAGCTCAATCTCGCCTGAACACTGCCGTTCAATGACGTCTCGTTTCGTGGGCGGTTTCCTGTTTTCTAACATTTCCCTGCGATGGAAAACAATTATTTTCACGAAACACACATCAAGAGTTTGCTGCTTTCCACTACTTTTCCGCCATGATCTTCCACGATCGGCACAACATATGAGCAGAATGAAACGGAATCGATCAGCTTTCCTGAACAGAAAAATGTCGAATTACAGGAAACCGGACACTCCATCTTTATGCCAGAATTCCTTCTACAACCCGAGCATCAAGGACGCCGGTGAGTTTTTCTTTGAGTCCGTTGTCCATCACAGACAGCTGTTCATGGCTCAAGCCGAGCAGGTGCAGGATGGTGGCATGCCAGTCGGGGACGCTGACTCGGTCTTCGACGGAATGCAGTCCGATTTCATCGGTGGCACCGTAGGTTGTTCCTCCCTTGATTCCGGCTCCGGCCATCCATGTGGAAAATGCGTTTTTATTGTGGTCTCGTCCAGCTTTCCTTTCGTCTTTATCTGGTGGCAATTGAGCAATTGGCAGCCGGCCAAATTCGCCTCCCCAGACAATCAAAGTGGAATCGAGCAGGCCGCGTTGTTTCAGATCCTGGAGCAGACCGGCGATCGGTTTGTCGGTCCGATCGCAGCATCCTTTGAGATCGTTTGCCAGTCCCGTGTGATGATCCCACGAATTTCCGTTGACATACAGTTGGACAAAACGCACGCCGCGTTCGACCAGTCTGCGGGCGATCAGACAGCGGCGACCGTAGGAATTTGTGGGCTCTGTTCCGATACCGTACAACTCTTGGGTATCCTGAGTTTCTAACGCGATGTCCAAGGCATCGCTGGCAGACAACTGCATTTGCGCCGCCAATTCGTAACTGGCAATTCGCGCATCTAAGACCAATTGACCGGGATGCTTGCGCCGATGAATCTCATCGAGTCGCGCCAACAACGCCCGCTCTTCTGAAATCAGCTCGGCAGGTCGTTCGACATCCGGCCGAAGGTTGAGAACCGGAGAACCGGTTGAGCGAAATCGCGTCCCTTGAAAAATTGGCGGCAGGAAACCGGCTTCCCAGTTTTCCACGCCGTTCACCGGCAGGCCGTTTGGGTCGTCAAGCACGACATAGGCCGGCAGATTCTGACATTCGCTGCCCAGTCCATAGACGACCCAGGCACCGACTGTCGGACGACCCGGCCCCATTTTCCCGGATTGAATCAGATAGACGGCCGGTTCGTGAGTCAGATTTGTCGTGTGCATCGATCGGATCAACGCGAGATCATCGACCTGCTTGGCAATTTGGGGCAGTGCGTCGGAAACCCACATCCCGCACTGTCCGTGCTGCGCAAACCGGAATGGGCTTCGCATCAGGGCACCGGCGCTCTGAGGGTTTTCTACCTCGCCGGCGATCCGATCAAAATACGACTGCCCGTGATGTTGATCAAGCACGGGTTTTGGATCGAACAGATCCATCTGACTTGGTCCACCTGTCATAAACAGATGAATCACGGCCTTTGCCTTTGGCTCAAAATGTGACGCCCGCTGCTTGAGATCCGTCCACACTCTGCTGGATGATTGGGTGGCGGTCAATTCCGCGGCGGCCAGTCGTGAATTTAGAGCGAGGTCTCGCCCCATCAATTGAGCCAAGGCAGCGCCATAAAGTCCCCCGGAAACGCTGTGAAACAGTCCACGGCGCGTCAATGGGTATGTCGTCGAATTGGGTTGCATGTTGTTTCGTGGCGGGCGCATGGCGGTGTTGTCTTCGGGACAGTCAATCAATGTACAAAAATTCGGCCGAATTCATCATGGCGTGACAGTAGGCGGTGAGCGCCTTATGTCGGATCACTTCAGGATCTGCTGAGCCGACTGATGTCAGATGGTCAGTCCACTTTGCTTCCAACTGACTCAGCGACTCCCGGGCAATCTGCTGTTCGTCGTCGTCAAGGACGCGACCGAATGCAAGCAGCGAGATCCGCTTAATCTGCTTCTCCGGATCGTGGCCGACATCATTTCTGACTCGTGCCGCGAAGGATTCTGCGAGCTCGAAAACCATCCCATTATTCATCAGATACAAGGCTTGCGGAGAGACCACAGAATCACGCCGCTCGATGCAGTTTGGGTTCATCTGCGGGTAGTCGAAACTCTCAAGGTGAGTCGGCAGTCGCTTTCGCTGTTGTTGCACATAGATCATTCTTCGCCAGCCAAGTGACGTTGCCTGAGGCGTGACCAGACCGTCGGGTCGGGAGGTTACAGCAACACCCGGACCGAATCGAGTTTCATCCAGTCGCCCGGCGACCTGCAATAGGGAGTCGAAGAGTGCTTCCGCATTCAGACGAACCAACGGCATTCTGGAAATCAACGCATTGTCCGGATCGCGGGATTCGTGTTCGGCTGTCAGCGCTGAACTTTGGCGATATGTCGCACTGGTCATCATCAGCCGATGCATACTTTTGAAACTCCAGCCCTGCTCCACAAACTCCACTGCCAACCAGTCCAGTAATTCGGGGTGAGTCGGCAGAGTGCCGGCTTTGCCGAAGTTGCCAAGCGTTTTTACGATGCCTTGGCCAAAGTGATGTTTCCAAATTCGATTGACCGCCACGCGCGACGTCAGAGGGTGGTCGGGTTGCGTGAGCCAGCGGGCCAACGCAAGTCGTCGCCCTGTCGATTTTGCACCTGGCCATGGCGGTTCCACGTTGAAAGGTGTCTTCCCGTCCGTCAGCACGGAGGGGACCCCGGGGCCGACGAGGTGTCCTAGGCTCATTGGATCTCCGCGGCGATAGATGTATGTCAGCGATGGATCGCCGCGATCCCACAATGCCTGAACCTGTGGTTCTGGTTGCCGCTGCGTTTCAAGTGCCTTCACCTGCGCCTCGATTCCCTCCGCACCGGGCGTCTGCTGTGCGGCAGTTATCTCCCGCGCGATGCGTTCGTTGTCTTCGACCCAGGCCTTTCGTTCGGCCGTCGAAACCGTGGTGAGAATTCTGCCGCTAGCGATGTCCTGACTGACTGGCCCGATGCCTGGATGAATCTCCGGTCGAAGCCAATTGTACTCGTCGTACGCACCTTTAAAAACATCGACGATGCGATAGTAATCTCGGTGCGGAATTGGGTCAAATTTATGACTGTGGCATCGAGCACACTTCAACGTCAGTCCCAGAATGCCGGAGCCGAATACGTCGATCTCGTCAGAGATAACGTCAATACGGTCTGGAATGAAACCAGTAATATTGGCCCACGTCGGGTCAGGGACCATCCGTAGGAATCCGGTTGCGACAAGATTGTCAGACATCTCGGCTGTGATCTCGGCGGCGTGTTCGTAGTCGACTAACTCATCACCAGCGATCTGCTCCATAAGAAAACGGCGATAGGGTTTGTCTGAGTTGAATGATCGAATGACATAGTCACGGTAACGCCAAGCATGAGGTCGAGGCAGATCTTGTTCTCGCTTGCCTTCGGAGTCCGAATAGCCCGCAACGTCCAGCCAGTAACGTCCCCACCGCTCGCCGTATCGTGGAGAATCGAGGAGTCTGTCAACCAGTCTTTCGTACGCCTGTGGTTGATCGTCGGACAGGAATGACTCAATCTCCACAGGATCAGGAGGCAGACCTGTCAGATCGAAGCATGCTCGCCGAATCAAGGTTCGTCGATCCGCTTCAGAGGCTAGCCCTGCCCCGTGAAGCTCCAGCTTTGACAGGATAAAGGCATCAATCGGATTGCGAATTCGTTCCGGGCTACGAACGTCCGGCACTGCGGGTCTCACAGGAGAACGGAATGCCCAGAATTCCCGATCCTGATCGCTGACCAATGGATCGGGCGTAGTGGTCGCGACATCCGGCTCGATCACAATCTCCGGCGCTCCGAGTTCGATCCATCTCACAAGCATTGCTGTCTCGATGGACTCAACCGGCTTGACGCTGACTTCGACGAGTCGCTCGAACGGAGGCATCTTTCCAGCATGAATTTTCTGCACGATCAGGCTCGCGGCGGGATTACCGGGCACAATTGCGGGGCCTGATCGACCGCCTTTCAGCATCGCCGCGCGGTTTCGCAGATCTAATCCACTCTCCTGACGATGCCGCCCGTGACATGCGGTGCAATGCCGCAGCATGATCGGAAACACATCGTGCTGACTCGGGTTCTTCAGGGGATCAGTTGTCCCGTCGGCGGTCACATGCTCCATTTCCGCAATCCAGCGATAAATGAGTTGTTGCTCCCCAATGTTCAATCGATCTTTTTCATCCGGTGGCATCTCCCCGCGGGAAATTCTCTGGTAGAGCAGACTCTCGTCTGGTGTTCCGGGGACAATCGCAGCACCAGACTCACCTCCCCGCACGATGCGTGCTAACGACGCGAGATCCAAATCCGCTTCACGACTCTCGCCCCCGTGACATTTCAGACATCGAGTTCGAAACAGCGGCACGACGTCGTGCTCAAACGTGAGCTGGCGTTCAGGGTCCCCGTCCTTCCGCACCTCACGATCACCCGCTTCATCGGCAGCAATGATCGTTTTTCCATGATATGCCTGAGTCAGCAGAATCAGGAGTATCCACAATCTCAGTTGCGGCATGGCAACCTCATTAGTCAGTCAGTTTGGATCGCCGAGCAAGTGCGACTCACTCGATCAAAAGACGATGCAAGCTGCTTGAGTATAACAAATCTCACAGTAAACGGTGAGGCGCGTGGCGAATGTCGTTCACCTGATCTAGCGAAGTTGCTGCCGTCACTGATCACGAGGACGTCGCTAAATTAGCAACGTCAAATGAACACCGACCTACGCACGGGAACCTGTCCGCATTTAGGGTATGGCTGCAGGAATTGTTCGAGTCAGGATCGCGCGGGAGCGAGAGGCCCCACCAAACTTCTGTCAACTTTTGCCTGTAATGTGATAGCCAAGCCGCGACTATTGGGCTGTCAAAGTTAAGACACCCTCAATGGGGTTGCCGCCGTTCCGGAGAATCTGGCACTTCATGGGTGCTAAATTGCTGATTCGGGCATCACGCAGAATATAGCTGATGTTTGTCGAGCCAAGCGTTTCAAAACCGTCAAGTCCCAGCAGGATGTCCCCCTCATTCACAAACCCAGCAGCGACGCTCCCGGAACGTACAGCGACAACTCGCAGTCCGCCGTTGTAACGCACGGGCTTGCGAGCACCAGGATATACTTTATGAGCGATCTCGGCCCGGTCAACTTCGTTCAAGCTTTCGAGACGCAGGCCGAGCAGATCCCACGCGCGATTCATCACGCCGACTTCTGCCTCGGAAATAATAGTCTTGGCAACTCGGGGGGGTTCCGTTTTCGTGGGATTACCCGCGATGCTCACATCCGACTGCTGCGAAATCGCCGCCACAGGAATTCCATTTGCCTTGCCGACACCCACAGTCAGTTGCAGTGTCTGGTCTCGTCCGTCACGATCAACAATCACATCGACAACCTTGCCGCGTGGAAGATCGAGCAGTGATCGCTCCAGATCTGTGCCGTCCAGAACGATGATCCCGCGGATGGAACGAATGACATCCCCAACTTTAATACCACACAGATCCGCCGCACTTTCGGCAGCAACCTGCTCCACGACTAACTTCTTTTCTTCTGCTGATTTAATGTCCTTAGTACCAAGGCCATGCGAAATTCCGTTCAACTTTTCGACACTGATTAACCGCGCGATGGTAAGCCGCGCATCATCAATCGGTATTGCAAATCCAATTCGCTGGGCACCGGAACGAATTGCCACGTTGATCCCAATGACTTCCCCATTCAAGTTGATCAACGGACCACCACTATTGCCGGGATTGATGCTCGCATCTGTCTGAATCAGATTCTCGTAAGATTGAGTTTCATCCACTTCCACATCGCGATGAAGTTGGCTCACAATGCCAGCGGTGACGGTGTGCTCATAGCCAAACGCATTGCCAATCGCATAGACCGTCTCAGCTAGCATCAGATCTGATGACGTGCCCATGTGCATCACGGTCAATTGTTCAACTGCAGTGACCCGAATAATCGCCAGATCGTGTTTACGATCATACGATACCGGATGTGCCTCGTAGCTGGCTCCGCCTTCCAGCGTCACCGTAATCACATCCACATCCTGAATAACATGGTAATTTGTGACAATATAGCCACGTTCGTCGATGATCAAGCCGGTTCCCATTCCGGTTACCTTGCGTGATTTCGAGGAGAAAAATTTCGCATCTTTTTCTTCGGCGGAGATCCGCTCAGTGTGGATGTTCACCACAGAAGTTCGAGACAGCTGGACCGCTCGAACCAAAGGGGTATCGCGAACACCGCCTGCCCTCAGACAGCTAAGATGCGTCATGCAGGCCCAGAGAGCCGCCACTAGCATGCCGCTTCGGATCACCAATTTGAACATTCACAACCTGCACGATCTTGCGAAACAGAAGATGCTGTTGGTCCGCTTCTTCCCGAAAGCCGTTATCCGGGATTCTCATTCGTGCATCGACCTCGCAGGTTTTCGTCCTTGAACTCAGCGAAAAGACAACGCAAACTTTACCTCTGTTCAACCTGCGTGAATTTAGGCAAAATCTACCTCTGAGAAAATCTAGGTTGTCACAGGATCACGAATTCTGACAACTTGCCTCAACTCATCGAACAACGCATCTGGGACCCTGTTTTCCAAGCAAATTCATTCATCATTTACCTTTGATTCCCATTCCTCTACCGATTCACTTCCGTTGCAACTCACCAAAACCTCCCACCTGTTTTCAAAAACCTAGAATTCAGAACCACTGCCTCAGTCCGGGAACCCGAACATGAACAACGAAACGCCCACAAAAAGAGTTCTACGGGAAAGCCGCGAATTGATTCGCGCACAAAAATATGCCGAAGCCTGCGAACAGCTGCAAAAACTGCTGAAAGACGACCCAAAAGAAGAGGAAGCTCTCGAGCTGCTGGGAATGGCGAGTTTCTTTCAGAAAAAATTTGAACCGGCGCGAGCATGCTTTGAGCAATTAACGCAATTGAATCCCGCTCACACCAAGGCGTGGGTGAATTTGGGTGCAATCCTCAATCGCATGGGAGAACACAAAAAAGCCACAGACGTTTTGCGGCGAGCCCTGCAGCGGGACAGAAAATGCGCTGAAGCTTATTACAACATGGGCATCGCTCACCGCGCACTGCAGATGAACACCATGGCGATCTCTGCCTACAAGGAGGCCATCAAACTTGTCCCCAAAATGCTAGATGCGCATATCAATCTCGGCAACATTTACATGGAAATGAAAAATGTTGG
>QWQG01000057.1:12500-13799 GCA_003670925.1 Planctomycetota bacterium
GTCTGTTCGCCAATCGCTTGCGTGCTCACCACAATTAGCCGTGACCACACACAATTGCTTGGAAGCACCCTGACTCAGATTGCCCATGAAAAAGCTGGGATTGTGAAGCTACAAATTCCGGTTATTAGCGGCGTCCAAGACCGTGAAGCACAAGCGGTGATCGCGGCAACATGCCGAGAGCAACATGCCGAGTTGTGGCAACTTGGCCAGAATTTCAGCTACTCACACACCGCCCACGCCTGCCCGAAAACAGGCACCACAGACTCGGATTGTTTACCAACCAGCTTCGGAACGGTTGATGTTGCGACCCCTGTCGAACGGTGGCCATCCATGCCGCTCACCCTGGCTGGCGAACACCAGGCTCACAACGCAGCGGTTGCATTGGCGACGATCGACAAGTTGAGGCAACTTGGATGGAGCGTTTCAAGGGAAGCCGCCAGATCTGGATTAGCCAACGTGCGATGGCCGATGCGGATTGAAGTTCTGGCTCAACGGCCGACTGTGATTATCGACGCCGGCCACAATTGGGAGTCCATTTCGGCGCTTGGTCGAACACTCGAAGAGTCGTTTTCGTCGCCAGAGCCGGGAAAGTCGTCGCCTCGGCGCGTGTTAATTTTCGCAGCGACGAAGGACAAGGACGTTGTTGGAATTGCTCGTCAATTGCTCCCTCGTTTTGACACCGTCATCCTGACGCAGTACCTCAAAAACCCTCGTGCCGTTTCCCCGAAAACTCTGCTGCGAATGATCCAATCTGTCAGTGACGTGGCGTGCCATGCCGCATCCACTCCAACCGAGGCCTGGCAACTCGCTCGGCGAATTACGACTTCACAAGATTTGATCTGCGTAACGGGATCCTTCTTCATCGCGGCAGAAATGCGAGAGCTGATCTTGCGAGGCGATTGACCCGGTGACTGTCCGACTTCATTCGTTCGGCCGGAGCTCAGCGCGGCGGTATTGACGCACGTTTGGTGACTACAATTGCCGGGGCGACGACTCGATGGGAGCAGACATGACTGCGGACATTGGACGCTGGATTGAACAGGCTCGCGCGGGAGACAGCGCCACGCTGGGGCAACTGCTCGAGTCGTACCACAACTACCTCCGATTGCTGGCGCGGATTGAGATTGGTCGTCGGTTGCAGGGAAAAGTCGATGCTTCCGACGTCGTGCAGGAAACGTTTCTCGAAGCACATCGTCACTTCCCAAACTTTCACGGACATGCCGAGGGCCAGTTCGCGCAGTGGCTGCGAACGATCCTGGCGACGACGCTCTCGAACATCGTGCGGCGGTATTTGGGAAC
>QWQG01000023.1 GCA_003670925.1 Planctomycetota bacterium
CCCCCTAGGTACAGTCAATGTGGACGGTGCCATCGCCATCGCGGAAGATGGCATGCTAATCCAAGATTTGAACATAACGACGGATCTTGGCGAAGTCCGTGGAGGTGGAGAATTGCGGCACAACGGCCGTGTGGCGGCTACCGGATCTGCCGAATCGCCCCAGATCGAACTTCATGGAAAAATGGATTTGGCTGCGGTCGCGTCGGCATTGCGCCACACAATGGCCTTGCACGATGACGTCACGATCCAAAGTGGAAACTTAATTTTTAGAGCCAGTGGTTCAGTGAATGCCTTGCACGAATCCGATGTCAGTGACGCCATCGCCAGCCACACGCCTCAGCAAGGAACATGGAAAGTTGCGGTACATGCTGATGCCGTCAAAGCTGTCCGCGGCGGCCAGCAAATCAATGTGGATTCGCAGCTTAAACTTGAGGCCGCTGGTGCATTTATGGACGGGGCTCCGGATCTGTCTCACGCTCGTTTGCTCGCAGACTTCGGGACAATTGACTGCGTGCCGGACGGCGAAGCATGGAAAGTCGTGGGCAGCGTGAAACCCGCGTCGCTGTGGCAAACACTCCAGCAGTTCACGGAGGTGGCTCAGCCGAGTATTCGCGGCGACGTCAATTTTCAGACGCACGTGACAATGCAGAAAGATGGCGTGCTCCTGACCGATCTGCAACTCAATTCTTCTGACATCGAGGCAACGAGTCTGACGCTGGGTATCATCCCTAGCAACCCTGTGACATCGATGCTCGACGGCAGCCTGCAGATAGCAGGTTCCGGAGCCGCATTGCGGACGCTGTTGCTGCCGTGGGTCGATGCCTCGTTTTTGGCCGAACGGTCGCAGGTGGTCGCCCATCTGGCAGCTTCGCCGAAAAGTAAAATTCAGCTGACGGTGAAGATTACCCCAAGTAGCGTGGCCAAACTCCCACGTGGGAATGTCCGGGCGGTCTCGCAGATGACGACGCACCAATCAGCATCGATGACTTCGGCATCCGGATCAGTCTTCGAGATTGATGAGGCGGCTATAAATCTGAGCATGACGGCGTCCAACAATGGCAGTCAATTCGACATTAACAACGGCACAATTCAACTGCCTGGGCTGAGTGCTAAAGTCACAGGTAGCGTGTCTGTTCCGCACAACGTCACCCTGTTCGATCTAACGGCCGACATCAGTTACGACCTCGACGTGCTGAGCCGGCGGCTTTTTGCCGCAGATTCGGATCTCGTTCTCAGTGGGCAAGGTCGCGATGTGTTTCAGCTCAAAGGAAATCCTTTGGCGTTCAGTGGAGTCATTCAACAGGCTCCATTTAAGACCTCGGCGGCTGGTGTGCAGCATCAGTTGGAGGGCTCAGGATCTTTACAATGGGCATCGGGAAATATCTGGGGATTGGACCTCGGCGGGGCGGCGGTCAAAGCGACACTGGAGAACAGTCTGATTCGGACTACACCGGTGCAGTGTGCCCTGAACGGGGGGCAATTGAATGCCATGGCAGAGTATGACATTGCGACTTCGCGGTTAAAATTAGGTTCCGGAAGCCGCGTTGAAAATGTCCAATTGACCCCTGAACTCTGCCGGCACTGGCTGGGCTATGTCACACCGCTGATGGCTGATGCCGCCAATGTTGACGGCAAATTGTCGATCCGCATGGAGCGTTTCTTTTGGGACCTGAACGCACCGCAAAATTCTGATGTTGCTGGACTACTCACCATTCATCAGGCTACGGCAGCTCCCGGATCGTCACTGGCGCCTCTGCTCCAAGTTGTCGATCTGCTGCGACAACAGGATCAAGCGAGCGGTTTGTCGTCGCAAGCATTGACTCTGCCCGAACAGATCGTGCCGATTCAGGTTCGTCAGGGATATGTGATTCATGATGGTTTGATCATGGATCTGGCGGGATATCGTCTGAAATCATCAGGAGCGGTCGGGCTGAACGAACAGATTCAGGTGACGCTTGAAGTGCCTCTGGAAAAAACGACGTCAGGCAGTGACGTGCGCACAATTAAGATTCCAGTGCGTGGCACCTTGATGAATCCACAACCGGATGTCTCTTCGCTGTTACTGAATCTTGGCACCCAGCAGCTTCAAGAGAAGCTTGGCGTGGATAAGCTCCAAAAGCAACTTGGTGACGAAGTTGACAAGACACTCAACAAAGGATTGAACAAGCTCTTGAATCGTTTGTGAACCGGGTCAAAATAACAATGCATCATCGTCGTTTTCGGTGATGACCTTGCGTGGCGAGCGGCCTGATGTGGTGGACTTTTGGAGCGTGGCGGTCGCATCAAATTCGGCTGTCTGAACTTCGCCATTTCCTGACATCTGAGTCACAATTTCAATCCGCTGAGCTGCTACGTCTAGCTGACGGTGACAGACGCGAAGCAATTTCATGCCGCGTTCAAACTGCGCCAAGGATTCGTCCAGCGTCTCCTTTCCGGACTCTAGCCGCGACACGATTGAGCCGAGTTCGGCCATAGCCTCTTCGAGTCCATTGGTTTTGGCGTCGTCAAGTTCAGGATCGTCGTGCTGTGATTTCTTTTTGGCCATGATAAGTTAAGTTCCCTGAATTTCATTGATGCGCGTCCGTACCTGAAAAAACGAGTCGAGCAGCTTGCCGGGTGGCTGAGCCTGATGAATGACGAGTGCGACGCGTTCCGACGTAAACTTCATCTGACCGGCAATGCCCCGAATGGTGACCGTACACCACGTCGCCTGCCGATCATAGTCCAAACTGATGCGTTCATCCGCCTCGTCTTCAACGTGGTCGATCAATGCGGCGATGTCGATGGCCGCCGGCGGAGACAGTTCAACGGTGTCGAATGTCGTACCGAAGACAGCTGTCAATTCCGCCGAGTCTAGCTTGTCGATCTGCCGAAACTCAGACAGCTGCCGCCGCCAGATTACGCCGGTCGCATCGTTGGCGTCATGAATCACGGAGACTTGGTAATCGAACCACGGTGTTGAAATCTGCCCCACTCCCGACAGCGGGTCGGTGACCGAAATCTCGACTCGCCGAAACTTTAACTGCCGCCGGAATTCTTCAAATCGGGCGTCGAGGTCTTGACGCAGATCTTCTTCCGCAATGCGGCCGACGAATGACTGTGTGTGTTCCGAGACATCTGCTGGAATCTGGTGTCCTTTGCGAAAGCCCTTCAAGTCACGAATTCGCGAAGGTTGCTGCCGCACGAGCATAATCGAAGCCAGCAGTCCGTGATCCCGACGATTGTTCATGCGACACCAAAATAATCGCGAATAAATTGCCGCCGATCAGCACTCTGCACATACTGCACTAGAGCATACAATTTTTTTTGATCGCGAAGCAACTTAGCCGCCCGGGCGTCCTGATCTAACAATGGTGCGGGCAACGGCCCTAGGACTTCAAGCTTCGATAAATCAATTTCGTCCTCGATAACGCCGTACCTCTGAAGCAATCCCAACACCGTTTCCACGCGGCGATCATGCCGTTGCCGATCACACAGTCGTTCACGCAACCAGTCCAGTCCAAATGCCCGAATCTGTTCGGTGCTGTGGGCAAGATGATGATAGGTTCGTTCACAAAACTCCGCATCGGGATTCGTCCAACGGATGAATTCCATGCGTGTGTTCAAATCCCGTTGGTCGTACAGCAGCACGCATTCTGCCGGCAACCCGTCGCGTCCGGCACGACCAATCTCCTGATAGTACGATTCCATCGAACCGGGAATGTCAGCATGGACGACGAAGCGGATATTTTCCTTGTCGACACCCATCCCGAACGCATTCGTCGCCAGCACCAGTCGTGAACGGCCGTTCATAAAGTCATCCTGAATAGCACGGCGATCATGTCGCTCCAGATCGCCGTGATAGCAGACATGCTCGATGCCTTCGGCCTGCAACCGTTCACTGAATTCAAGCAGCGTCCGGATCAAGGTAAAGTACACGATACCGCTGCCAGTCGTGTCGGGTGTCAGCCAGCGTTCAAAGACGGCCATCATCGATTCTTGTTTTTCGTCGGCGTCCCAGATGTCGGCGACGCGGAGTTCAAGATTTGGGCGATCAATTCCTTCGTGGAACATCCGCATTTCATCTCTGGTCAGGCCCAATTGAGCGACAATGTCTAACTGAACTTCCGGTGTCGCAGTCGCCGTGAGCGCCATGGTGACGGGGTTGCCGATGATCGCGCGGAACTCAGCCACACGGGTGTAGTCAGGTCGGAAATCATGTCCCCATTCACTGATGCAATGTGCTTCATCCACCGCCAGCAGTCCAATGTTCCGTTGGGCGATCACGTCTAAAAATTCAGCCTTGCGAAAACGTTCGGGCGTCACGTAGAGCAGACAATAGTCACCACGGGCAACGGCCTTGTAACGTGCTTCGCGTTCGCGTTTACTGAGAGACGAATTAATAAACGTAGCCGCCACACCTGCTGCCTGTAGGGAATCCACCTGATCTTTCATGAGGGCAATGAGCGGCGAAAGAACAAGCGTCAATGGCCGCCGCTGAGTACCGTTGGCGATTGCCGCTGGTTGAATTTTTGCGAGCATCAGCGCAGGAATTTGAAAACAAAGCGACTTACCACTGCCAGTTGGCATAATCACGAGAGCATGCTGACCATCCATGATGCGTGCGATGATCTCAGCCTGCGGAAAGCGAAACTGATCATATCCAAAATGTTGCTTTAGATAGTGTTGTGCGGTCGACATGGGTCTGGTTTTAATTTCGGCCCGGCAGGCCTTAAATTGTAATTTTGCAGCTTCTCAGGAGGCTCTTGCGTCCGAATTTCGCCGCGTTTTGACAACGCTCCGAAGTCGGGACGACTTCGAATACAAATGAATTTCGATCCAAAAATCGAGGACGCACGCATCCCAAATCAGCTGAATTATGGCTTCGCCGCCGCTGGCGGATCAACCGGGGAACTTACGACGACCGTCAAGGTCTTATCTGGAGCCAGCGAGAAGATCGTGCGGATATGTGGATCAGCAATGAGTAAGTTTGCACCACTGCGACACAGCCCAACAGGTCGGTCGAGCGGTTCGCCGGCTACAAATTTTTCTGGGATGCCGTCGGCGGCGATTTTCCAAACAGCGTGTTCATAGTTATCGGTGACAAAGAAAGTTCCGTCGTCTATGCGGACGATGTTATGTGGCAGGTTGAAGGGATGATCCTTGATCCACGGCTCAATTTTCCCGTCTGGTGTGACTTTTTGAATCTGCCCCTGCTTGCTGGATGTCGACAGCACCCACAGGTTGCCGTCCGGATCGAGGGTGAGACCACGCGGTGAATTAATGACGGCAAACTCGGTCGGTTCTTTGGCCCCTTCGGCTGGCATCTTCCAGATGCGATGCAGTTCAAGGTCTGCCGTGTAGATCGTGCCATCAGTTGCCACGGCAATGGCCATGGGAATCCCGATCCAGCCACTGGTCAACGGTTGCGGCTGGCCCGCGTCATCAAAGCGATAGACGTCGCGGGTCGATGAGTCACCAGCCAGAAGTTTCCCTTGATGATCGAGAGCAAGACATCTTACCGCGTGGAGGGGCGTGCGAAATTTCTTCGAACCTTGAAAGTAAATCGACTTCTGGCCGTTCTCGACTTTCCAGATACCCGGCAGATTTTTGTCAGCCACATAGATCACACCGTCCGCCTGAGCGGTGACGGCGAGCGGATAGACAAATTCTGTGGCCGCCACAGCCGGCACCTCAACAGCGGGCTGCGCGGCATCCTGCGCATAAGAAAGGCTGCCGCACAGTGAACACAGAAGGGTAAGGCCGTAGGCCAATTGACAGATGATTCTCACAAAACGTCTCGCAATACTGAGTAGGATCAATCGTACCAAGGGATCGCTGTCACAGTATATCAAACGCGACCGTAAAATCACTCGACTTGCTGTCTCGCTCGCTCGATGGAGTCGATGACAGCGTGGATGTATTCTGGAGCAGAAAAAGGGCTCATGATGTAGGATTTGAGGGCAACGACCGGTTGACCGTAGTCGGTTTCGCGAAAACGGTCGGTCATTGAAAGCACGACGCCGTCGCCCCGCATGGCTTCAGCATGGACGATCTGGAAGATTCGGCGGTTGTATGCGTTATATGCATGCAACAGGGGAGCATAAGCGGCGTTGGTTTGTTCAAGCTTTGGGAATTCAAATGTATCGACACTATCTGGGTACACGCGAAAGAGGGTCACTGGACCATAGTTTTCGGCATTCATAACGCTAATTGACGGATGAGCCGAGAGGCGATTCCGCAGCGTTTCGGCCATCGTGACAATGTGCCCAAGCAGCGTCCGGAGTCCTGTTTTTCCAAGCAACTGCAGCGTGCCAAGGGCTGCCATTGGGCCGGTCCCGGAGCGGCTGGTCTCGAGGGTAAATCGCCCGGGATTGTATTCGCCAGACTGAAACAGATAGGGTGTGGTCGCCTGATCACGGGCAAGAATTTGCAGGTCTTGGGCGTCTTTCACAAAGAAGGCACTGGAAATGTACGGTGCGAAGCCCGTCTTGTGGTAATCGACGCCTGTCGAATCGGCAAGATGCAAATATCGCATTCGTCGATTTGCCCCCGCGAGAGCCCGCAGAGTCCGATCCGGAAATTCCAAGGAGTTCAGACTAAAATTGTAATCCCGGAAGACGCACCATGCCCAGCCGATGACGGCGTCGGCGTGAAGATGAGGGACGTAGTCGAGTGAAAATTCTCGGACAAGGTCGTCGCGAATTTGATGAATCTGTTCGAGTGAATCGAGCCCGAACGCATCAGTGGTCCCCATCGTGGCGATGATACACGCAATGCGCCGGCCTTCTGTTAACAGTCGCCGCAATTCGGTTTCGAGCAGACAGGTTCTCATCTCATTATTCGGTGCGGTGGCAATTTTGACCACATTATTTAGCCCCAACCCTAACCAAGATGCTGCCGTTTTTGCGGCATAGTGGGCTTGGTCAGAACAGACGACGACTGGAAGATCGCCCTTCATCCCGGTTTGCATGGTTCCCGGTAACGCTTTCTCAATCCCCATCCGAATCGCATACAACAGCGTACCCGTTCCGCCAAACGTAAACACCCCGCCCGACTTGGCAGGATCATACCCCATCAAGGCGGCCGTCATGCTGACAACTTCAGCCTCAGCCAACGCGACGCCGCGACTGGCTTCCTCACTGCAAAGATTTGGATTATACATGGCAGGGAGCAGGGTTCCGAGGATTCCGGGAATACACGGTGGGCTGATTACGTTCACCTGTGCTCGGGGATGCCCCCAAATAAACATGCCTTCCAGATGATCGACAAGATCGCGTGACACGCGTTCGACAGTACTCATTGCTTCTGGAACTCGCGCTTCAGTTGCCGCCGCGAAGTTGACGATTCTCGGCTCACCCAAAATCGGCCGCTGCGACTTCATTTTGTCCACTTGATCGAGCGCTCGGAGGACAGAAAACACGAACCATGCATCATGTTCTTGGTCCGAAACCGGTTGCGGAAACGCCCGACGGAGGACGTTGAGATTGTCGCGATAGTTCGTCATTGAGGTTGCGGGATTCCTAAGGAGGAGCGATGGTCGTCAAACACATCATGAAGGGACAGCCCCTGACCTGCCACCTGTCGTCTGCATCGCTTCTGCCAGTTTCAGGCTAAATTAAGACCATTTCCGGATCATACACCGAGCCAGTGCTCCTGCAAATGGCCTTGGATTGATCCCCTGATGTCCGACCGTTCGGGATGTTGAGCGGCTTGCCGGGGAGGCGCTTTCTTTCTCAGCTTCCGATACGTAATATCATCAGGATACGCTGTCTAACTGAGTTTTTGCAGATTGAGCCATGAACGCTGTCTCTGAAGTATTGACACTTGGTCGCAACATTACGCTGTTTCCCGTCATTCATGGGAGCGGAGACTTTGCGGTCGAAGTACGCCGACTGATGCTGTCCCACAAATTTGCATGCCTTGCCGTGCCGCTGCCGCCGTCGTTTCAGCAGGACGTCGAAGCAGCCGTGGAACGTCTGCCAGTGGTCTCAGTGGTCATGCAACGCGAGCCAGCGACGGAGTTCAGCGGGACGCAGACCGACTTCGAAACAGGGAACGAAACCGATGCCGACGAGATCGCACTCCCCGTAGGGAGTTACGTTCCGATTGATCCCTGTCAACCTGTGATTGCAGCATTGCGCATCGCGCGACAGGAACGCATCGTGCGTGCCTTTATTGACATCGAAACTGATCGCTATGTTCCACGCACAGCTGTGCTGCCCGATCCTTACGCGCTGAAGCGTGTAAGGCCAGAACAGTTTGCGGCTGCCGTGTTGCCTACGTTACCTGCTCCGGAAGATGAAGAACAACAGACGCGCATCAACTGGATGGCCAGTGAGTTGCATCGCTTATCGACGCGGTTTGAATCGGTGCTGTGCCTCTGCAACATTATGGACTGGCCATGGCTGCGAGATGCATTCAATCGTGCAACGGAACGGCCCGCAGATCCCGACTGGTCCAAAAAATCACCGGAAACTTACTGCGTGTCACCACGAACGCTGGCGTTCGTATTGGGCGAACTGCCGTTCATCACTGGGCAGTATGAACAGGCGCGAGTTGATCTGGATGACGATGAGAATATGTCGATTGATGGGATCAAATCACTCTTGATTTACGCGCGAGAAAAGTACCGTGATGAATTCAAATCCCGCGCACGGAGGATCACGCCGTTTCTGCTGCTGAATTGCCTAAAATACATCAGAAACTTGTCACTGATGGAACGCCGGTTCACCCCCGATCTTTACACCTTGGTGGTTGCGGCCCAGCAGACCGCCGGAGATCAATATGCGATCCATGTGGCAGAATCAGCTCGCGATTATCCGTTTGTGCCCCCTGAAAATCTCCCCGAAGCTAGGTTTGGTGTGGATCGCGTCTTACTCCCCGACGGGACGGAACTTGAGCCTGTTAGCCGACTCCCTGGGCATCCGGTCGTCTGGCGAAGTTGCCGTCTAAATGCGCGTCCCGATCTGAAGTCGAAAGTCGAGTGGCAAAAGTCATGGAATCCCTTTGGACAGTGCAGTTGGCCTCCTGAAGACAATTCCATCGAACGCTTCCGGACGCATGTCAAAGATGTGGCTCTGGATCTGATCGGGAACGACCTTGCGAAAACGGAAAAATTTACTGCCAGCCTCAAAGACGGACTCGATATGCGCGAGACCTTGCGACATTGGCACACCGGTGAATTGCACGTTAAAGTCTTCCCACCTGCGCGAGGCAAAATTGACTGTGTTGTGATGCTGTTTGATTCGCCGGCAGATCCACGAGAATATCCGTGGCGCATTACATGGCACGCGGAGCATCATGATGAATCGACGTTGTCACTCTTTGCCACCAGCTTTCAGGAGGAAATGGTCGGCCCTGGAATTGCTTTGGCACGCTACGGTGGATGTATGTTTCTCTTTCCTCCACGCCCAATTCAGGATATCTGGCGTGATCCACAGTTTGATTTCGTCGATACGCTCGAGGAACGTCTGCTGGCAGCGGGTCTGCATTATTCGACCGAACGGCATGTCGCCCTCATGAGCTATAAGCCTCCTGGTGCTGGATGGCGACGTTTGGCCAGTAAATACAAGAAGAAGATTGTGCATGTTCCGTTGAGTCGTTTTAGTACGGCCACGATTGAAAAACTGCGAATGTTCCACGTTTTAAATGGACACCAAGTGCGGAGTTTCGCGGAGCATTTTATCCGGAAACCGTAGGCGAAGCGTGCCCGCTTGACCTTGCACGTTGGGAAACTACGATTCCGCCTTAGAACGATGAGTTTGAAAGTTTATCCCTGCCATCGTGCTGCTGGGAATGATGTTCAAAACGAGTAATTGCAGATTTGCAGGGAGTGATAAGCATGGATCAAGACGAAATTTTGATGGATGCGGAAGAACGCATGGAAAAGGCCGTGAACGTGCTGGCGAATGCCTTAAAGGGGATTCGCACGGGAAGGGCCAATCCAGGATTGGTGGATTCGGTGCGCGTCGAATATTATGGTTCTCCGACACCGCTCAAACAAATTGCCAACATCAGTGTCCCCGAACCTCAGCAGATCTTGATCAGGCCATTTGATACGAGCATCTTGGAGGCAATCGCAAAAGCCATCAGTGCCAGTGAGCTCGGGATGGTACCGAACAACGATGGTCGCGTAATCCGCCTGAATGTTCCACCGCTGTCGACGGAACGCCGCAAACAGATGGCAAGTCGCATCAAGGATCTTGCCGAAGAATCTCGCGTCGCAATTCGTAACGTTCGCCGCGATGCCAACAAAAGCGCGGAGAACTCAGAGAAAGACAAGTCGATGTCTGAAGATGACTGCAAACATGCCAAAGAACATGTCCAAGAACTGACAAAAAAATACGAGAATATCGTCAACGATCGGGCGGCCGGTAAAGAAAAAGAAGTCATGGAAAACTGACCTTCATCGTCCACATATGCGGGACGAAGACAACGGTACCGATCGTGGCTCCCCTGACTGCCGTGCTTAAAACCACAGCAGCGGCGACGTCTTTCGCTTTGCCAGCCAGCGGATGAAGATCCGGACTTGCCAGATCCGTCAAACACTCCAATGCCGTATTAAACGCTTCAGCGGTCCAGACGCTCATCATCGACAGCACGCTCAGACACCATCCGACTCGGGTAATCTGAAACCCTGCGGCTGCGACGCAAACCGCAATTGTCGCCGACGCATGCAGCTAGGCGTGGTGCTGCGACTGCATCATGAACCTCAGTCCACGAAGTGCAAACGAGAATCTGGCACTGCGCGCACGGATCGAAAAATTCGGGGGGAGTTGACCTGAAGGACCTACTGTTACAATCATGGCGGGAATACACATCATCCGCAGATGCGATTCGTGTCGCTTGGACATTCATGTCCGAGTTCTTGCCAAAAACGCTTTTTGCAGCCGAATGATTATCCAACGCCGGTAACGTTCACTTCAACTGATTCGTGGCCAGACGACGGACATGAATGTCCATCCTACAACAAGCACACGACCGTCAAACACCACTAGCCGTGCAGCGTCCCCTTGGAACTTGGCACGCCAGGCTGCCGAGGATCGATACTCACTGCCATGCGAAGTGCGCGGGCGGTTGACTTGAAAACCGCTTCGGCCACGTGATGACTGTTTGACCCGTGATGCAGCAGCAAGTGTAAATTCATCAATGCGTTACTCGAAACAGCTGTCCAGAATTCCTGAACCAACTGTGTATCAAATTCACCGATCTTTTCTGTCAGAAATTCAACGTGGTACACGAATGCCATCCTGCCGCTCAGATCGACGGCGGACGTCACGAGCGTCTCTTCCATCGGCAACGTCGAATGTCCGTAGCGACAGATTCCCTTCTTGTCGCCCACAGCCTGATGCAGGCAGCGTCCCAGACAGATTCCGACATCTTCCACTGTGTGATGGTGATCCACGTGCAGATCACCAACGGCTTTCACTGTCAGGTCAAACAACCCGTGTCGCGCAAACAGTGTCAGCATGTGATCAAAGAAACCAACGCCGGTCGAAATTTCTGACTTGCCGCTACCGTCTAGGTTGAGCGACAGTTCAATCTGAGTTTCCGCCGTGTTGCGTGTGATGGAGGCTGAACGAGTCATTGAGGGGGGAACCAGAAGAAATAGACGACAAACCGTCGGGATGGGACTTGGATTACGTGGGATAAGCTTCCAGCCTGTCGTCCCAAGCTGACAAGCCGGAAGCTTATCCCACGTTTGATCTTGCGCTGCGAACCGCAAGAATCGAACGGAAGTCGATCTCGCAATCAATACTGAGCCAGGCTTCGTGAGATACGTCCGTCAAATCCGGCACAACCGCGATTGTCAGGAGACACTTTGGACGACATCCGTCATCACTTCCAGGACTCGATCGATCTCCGCATCCGTCCCGATCGTGATTCGCAGGCCATCCAGGGATCCGCCGTCAGGCAGTGCCTTTGGAAACTTCATGTAGCGAATCAGGATTTTTCGCTGCTTGAGCTGTTCGTAGAGTTCGCGATGTTGTCCAGTTGCGTGCGTTGTCCACAGAAAATTTGCCTCGCTGGGGTCCACGCGAAAACCGAACGCGGGCAAGGCTGCCGCCAATCGATCGCGCGTGGCCAAGATCTTCGCCCGATTCTGGAGCATCCAGTCCTGATCTTCTAGGGCCGCCGTGGCTGCCGCGATCGCAACGGTGTCGCAGTTGTAGCTGTCTTTCACTTTTGTCATGCCACTAATCAGGTCTGGATGAGCCATCGCAAATCCGAATCGGATACCAGCCAGACTATACGACTTACTGAAGGTCCGCGTCACGATCAAGCGACCGTCGAAAAGATCGTTGCGCAGCAGTTCACCTCGATGAGGCACGCGGCAGAAATCCCCGTACGCTTCGTCCAGCACCAGGATGCCACGCTCGGGCAACAATTGGCTGAGTTGTTCCGCAGACCACACATTACCGGTGGGTGAATTCGGACTGGGAACATAAAACACGCGAACACTTTGCCGCAGTCTCTCGGCGTCGGCAGAATTCCATTGCCAGTCCGAATTTAGATTCAGCCGTACGATGCTGCAGCCCTGAATCTGAGCGAGCGATTCGTAAAGTACATAGCTGGGATACGGATACGCGATCGCGTCGTCGGCGTCGCAGAATGAACGCGTGATCACAGTGAGATTTTCATCACTGCCGTTGGCTGGCAGAATCCACTCGGGATCGACATTGAACAGTTTGGCGGCGACTTTACGAAATCCAGTCGCGTGCGGATCTGGATAAACATTGAGTCGTCCTTCCGCCGCGCGGCGAATGGCTTCGACGACTTTGGGAGACGGCGGATACGGATTTTCGTTGGTATTCAGTTTGACCCAGCCGTCATCCTGCGGTTGCTCACCTGGCGTATAGCCAGCCATACGATCGATAGCCGGACGAAAGATCGAAGTCATGGGATGTATTTCGGTGAAAGTGATTTCACAAAGCGGTATTTGCAGGGCGATTGACTGACTCAGCAATTTTGTAGCCGGATTCGCTAAAATTCGGATAGATCTTCATGCTGACATTCGAAATTCGTGCGAATTCAGCGACGTCCATCTGCTCGAATTATAGCGATCCGCCCTCCGGACACTGGTCTTCACAGCAGAAGCGGTAAAAATAGGAATGAGATGGCGGATAGACGACGTTTCAGACACTCAACTTCAGCACACTGTTCAGGACAGGATTTTGTCTGTGGAAGATTTTATCGGAAAACACGTCGTGGTTGATGTGGAGGGACCATTCGTGTATCTGGGACGCCTGCATGCGATTCATGACAAAACGCTCGTTTTAAAAAGTGTTGACGTCCACGACCTGCGAGATTCGACGACGACCCGCGAAGTCTACGTCCGCCAAGCCCGCGTCCATGGCATTCAGGCCAACCGCAAAACCACCTACATCCGACTGGAAAAAGTCGTCAGCATCTCGCCACTGGAAGAAGTGATCGAGTAGGGTCCTATCGCCCATGGTGTCGAACTGTGAAAGAGGTGAATCGATCCCACTTCGCATGAGCCGCTAGGTGTAGGCCGGATTACGCAGTTTAATCAACAGGGACGCAGAACCGCACGCGAAATCTAGGACGGTGGCAAGGCGGGCTCGCTTCCCGGTGGCGGGTTCCTGACTGTCCAGAGTTACAATGGCTGACAAAATGTCGGACGGCTCCGGCGGTGTGAAGAACTCGCCGGCCTTCTTACCAGAACCAGCCGCAAACTGGCCGATCAAATAGATGTAGGCATCGCCCAATGCGTCGATGCCGGAGGAGAAATCGTTCAGCCCCTCGGCGATCTTCTGGATGATGGTGCAGA
>QWQG01000086.1 GCA_003670925.1 Planctomycetota bacterium
AATTCAGCTACAGTAAATGCATTTCTGCCGCTCGCCTTTTCACACCACATGTCACTCACTTTCGCTTTGGTGCCCACAACCCGATCTTCCGAATTCTAGCTTCGCTTTCTGCCTGACGAAGAGCCGGCTCCAGATCGACCGGTAATCCAAAAGCGGCCAGCAACTTGACGCGACCTGCCAGCAACATCTGTTGATTCACCAATGTGCCGTCTGGTTCAAAGACCCATGCCAACGTTCGTCCATAGCGATCCGTTTTTGGATAGTCGATTCGCAATTCCACTTCCCGGCCTTCGATCTGAGTTCTTAACCAGTTCGTGGCTTCGACCGCAAAAGGCTCCGGTAACTTGCCACGGAATCCTGCTTCCGGTGCGTCAATCCCCAGCATCCGAACATGTCGCTCGTCGTCCAGAACAAACGTGTCGCCATCGATCACATGCTGCACGACGGCTTTTGAACGTGGTTTTCCGTCGCTTGCCAGTTCGGGCCTGAACACAGCGATTCGCACCACGGCCAGCACCACAAAGATCAGCATGGCCGCGGTGGCGGGCGTGAGCGGACGGCGAGTTCGCGGCTTCTGATCCTTTGCGCCCATGATTCAGTAACATCCTCCGGCTCGTGGACGAGAAATGTAACCGTTCACGCCTCAGAGCGAAACCTGCACAAAGAACCACAGATAAACACAAATTTACGCAGATAGAAATCAACAATCAATCGGTGTTCATCCGTGTCCATCTGTGGTGTAAACTGTCATTCTCAAAATGTCGTGAACGGTTCCCTAGAAAAAGACAGCCGCCGCCTCGGTTACATTTCTTGATTAGTCAACCTCGCCACTTCGTTGACATCTTTGTCGCCGCGACCGGATAGACAAACGACGATCACGTCTTTCGCACTGCGCTGCGCAGCAGACTTCATCGCGTAAGCAATCGCATGAGACGTCTCAATCGCCGGGAGAATGCCTTCTGTTTTTGCCATCGTGCTGAACGCACTCAGTGCCTCATCGTCCAGAATATTGACGTAATTCACACGGCCTGTGTCTTTCCAGTAACTGTGTTCCGGGCCGACACCCGGATAATCCAGTCCGGCAGAAATTGAATGCACATCGGACGTCTGGCCATCAGGATTTTGTAAGACGTAACTGTAACTTCCGTGCAGAATTCCGGGCTGCCCGTGAGTCAGTGTACTCGCGTGGTCCCCCGGATTTGATCCGCGGCCGCCCGCTTCCACTCCCGTCAGCTCGACACCGACATCATCGACAAACGGATAAAACATCCCTGCCGAATTTGAACCGCCACCGACACAGGCAATCACTTCATCTGGAAGTCGCCCAACCTGATCCAGACACTGTTCCCTTGCTTCACGTCCGATGATCGACTGAAAATCCCGAACCATCATGGGAAATGGATGCGGCCCTACGACACTGCCAATGATGTAGTGTGTATCGCGGACAGACGACATCCAGTCGCGCATTGCCTCATTGATCGCATCCCGCAAAGTACGTGATCCTGTTGTCACGGGGCGAACTTCAGCGCCCATCGTACGCATGATGAACACATTCAGCTTCTGACGCCGCACATCTTCTTCACCCATGTAGATCACGCAGGGAAGTCCAAACCTTGCGCACGCAGTCGCAGTTGCCACACCATGCTGACCGGCTCCGGTCTCAGCAATGACGCGAGTCTTGCCCATCCGCAGCGTCAATAAGACCTGCCCCATCGTATTGTTGATCTTGTGCGCACCGGTGTGGTTGAGATCTTCGCGCTTAAAATAGATTTGCGCCCCGCCACATTTCTCCGTGAGCCGTTCCGCAAAGTAGAGCGGATTAGGACGACCCACGAAATGTTTCAGCAGATCCCGCAACTGCCGATCAAAATCTGGATCCTGCTGGGCATCCCGATAGGCTGCCGTGAGTTGGTCCAACGCGAACATGAGCGTTTCAGGTACATACCTTCGACCATACTCACCAAACCGTCCACGTTCATCCGGGACGGCACTCACGGGTGCACCACTGACAAACTGTGATTGTGATCCAGAAACCGGGGACATCGACATGAATCTTCAGCCTTACCAAGGCGCTACGGTCAGGGCAACCTGATGGGAGAACCCACGAACAATCTCTCGCACTATAGCAATCGTCTCCCGCCTGGCCAACGGCCCGAATACATTCACACGGCGACTGCTTCAATTCCTAGTTTGCCTTGGACGGTGCGACTGAGTGTCTCGCGGACAACTTCGACCGGGATCCGGTCGTAGACCTGCTGGAAGAATCCCTCCACAATCATGTGCATAGCTTCTTTCCGAGAAATCCCGCGACTCATGCAGTAGAAAATTTGGTCCTCATCTACGCGGCCTGTCGTTGCACCGTGAGTACATCGAACATCGTCGGCTTCAATCTCGAGGCCGGGAATCGAATCGCAGCGTGCGTGGTCACTCAGCATCAACGCATCACTGCGCTGATAACCGTCCGTCTGCTGCGCGGCGGCATCAACTTTTATCATGCCGCGCCAAATGACACGAGCATCATCCCGCAGCACTTCTTTGTACAGCAGATCGCTGTGCGTTCCCTGCGCTTGATGATGCTGTTGGGTGTAATAACTGATCTTCTGCCGATCACTGGCAAACGTGACGCCGTTCACTTCGGCAGTGGCAGCGCGACCGTTCAGATTGATGTCTTGATGAATGTGGGACAATTTGCTGCCCAGACCGACGACCGTCCATTGCAAAGAAGCGTTGCTGCCTACGACACCCGCCTGATGGGCAAAGTGCCAAGAATTCTGATTCCAATTCTGCAATTGCACATATCGTAAATTCGCATTTTTCCCCACGATCAGTTCCACACAGCCAACATGCAGACCAGCGATGCTCTCGGAAGCGGAAGAGGTCTCTTCCAACAGCGTCGCACTGGCTCCGTCCTCAAGGACGATCAGGGTGTGGCTGAATTCCGCGACCCCATTGCGACTGTGAGCGATTAGGCTGTGCATCGGCAGTGCCACTTCCACGTTCCGTGGCACAAACAGAAGTGTCCCCCCAGTCCAAAACGCTGCATGCCATGCCGAGAATCTATCTGAATCTGGTCGCACAGCTTGCGTCATGAAGTAGGGTTCGAGCAATTCGCGATGGCTCGTCAGCAACGTCTGCAATTCCCCGAATAGCACTCCCTGCGATTGGATTTCATCCGACACTTGTGAAAAAGTTGACTGCCCGTTGACATGGGCGATTGACCCACCAAATTCCGTCTTATCACTCAACAGCGTGGCGATCGCGGTGGAATCTGCTGGCTCGGCAGTGGGCCGAAACTTGCCTGCATTGAAAACCCGCAAATCCACCCGTTTGAATTCCTCCGGATCCAAGTCGACTTGGAGCAAATTTTGATATGTCTCAAACGCGGCGCGGCGCGCTGCTGTGATCCAAGTGGGTTCGCTGCGTGTTGCAAGGAACGCCTCAAAGGTGGCGGAATCAAAACCAATGCGGCGCGTATCGACGGTGGCTATAGACATGTCTGGAAAAACTTCTGATGGAGGATGAGCCGAACGGTGCCATCCGTGAGTTTTAAGTGGGCAAATATGCTGGTCGGAATCTCAATCGACGGCGAGACTGTGCGACGATAATTACCCGACGCTACCTTCCATCTGCAGTTCGATCAAACGATTCATTTCCACTGCGTATTCCATCGGCAGTTCTTTGACGAGTGGTTCGATAAAGCCCGTCACAATCATGGCGGAGGCTTCGGCTTCAGTCAGACCGCGACTCATCAGATAGAAGAGTTGTTCTTCGCCAATTTTTGATACGCTGGCTTCGTGCTCAATCGCGACGTCCTGTTCTTCGACTTCAATGTATGGATAGGTATCGCTCCGGCTGGCAGGGTCCAGAATCAACGCGTCACAGACAACGTTTGAACGACAGTTCTTCGCGTTTTTATGAATCTTGACCAGACCGCGATAGCTTGAACGCCCACCACCGCGAGAAATGCTCTTGCTGATAATCCGACTGGACGTGTTGGGTGCACAGTGAACCATCTTGGCTCCTGCGTCCTGATGCTGTCCCGGCCCGGCAAACGCAATCGACAGAGTTTCACCACGAGCTCCAGGTTCCATCAGCCAAATTGCGGGATACTTCATGGTCAGCTTGGAACCGAGATTTCCGTCGATCCATTCCATCAACGAATCACCATAAGCCATCGCACGCTTTGTCACCAAGTTATACACGTTGCTCGACCAATTCTGGATCGTGGTGTACCGGCAACGCGCGCCGCGCTTGACGACGATTTCAACCACCGCTGAATGCAGGCTGTTACTACTGTAGGTTGGGGCCGTGCAGCCTTCGACGTAGTGCACGGAGGCACCTTCATCGACGATAATCAGGGTGCGTTCAAACTGACCCATGTTCTGGCTGTTAATTCGGAAATATGCCTGCAGCGGAAACTCAATTTTCACGCCTTTCGGAATGTAAATGAACGAACCGCCGGACCAGACTGCTGAATTCAATGCGGCAAATTTATTGTCGCCGGGTGGGATGATCGTTGCAAAATATTCACGAAACAACTCAGGATGATCGCGCAACGCGGAATCGGTATCCGTGAAAATCACACCTTGCTTTGCCAAGTCTTCCTGCAAGCTGCCATAGACAACTTCAGAATCGTACTGAGCCTTAACCCCGGAGAGATACTTCTTTTCGGCTTCCGGAATTCCCAAGCGATCGTATGTGCGCCGGATGTCTTCCGGAACATCATCCCACGATGTTTCCTGTTCATTCGCAGCTTTCATGTAGTAGAAAATGTCTTGGAAATTTAGGTCGCTCATGTCGCCACCCCAATTCGGCATCGGGCGTGATTCAAAAATGGCGAGTGAATCTAGGCGGAAGTTCGTCATCCACTCCGGTTCACCCTTCATTTCCGAAATCTGGCGGACAATCTGTGGGTCTAGCCCTTTGCGACTCTTGAACGCATAGTTGTCCATCGAGTCATGGAATCCGTACTTGTACGAACCAAACTCAACGTCTGACTTCTTGGCATCAGGCTTTACTGGAGCATCTGTTGACATGACTGACTCACTTTTTTTTGCTGACACTAACTTAAGAACTTGGATGATCGCGGGGACGGCGTTCAGACTGTTCGGCATTCGCTTACGAAGCAACCGCTGCCGCTTCCGCTTTTGTATTTTCCGCTTCGGGATGTCGCGCTCGCACGGTGGCATATCCGTTGGCGTGCAGATCATGTGCCAACGCTGCGTCACCGATCTCAACGATGCGCCCACCAAGCATGACGTGGGTAAACTGCGGGGGATTAAATTCTAGTAACCGTTTGTGATGCGTGATAATCAGCACGCCCATGAGCGGCCCAGCAAGCTTCGCAAGCCCTTCACTGACAACGCGCACAGCATCACTGTCCAGCCCACTGTCTGTCTCGTCAAGAATCGCAAATCGCGGCTGAAGCATTGCCAATTGCAGGATTTCCATCCGCTTCTTTTCGCCACCAGAAAATCCATCGTTCAGGTAGCGCCGCGCGAACTCGTGGTCCATCCCCAATTCTGTCATGCGTTCGCGAATTTCCTTGCGAAACTCCCGCATCCCAATCAGTCCTTCTCCTTCTTTGCGCTCAGGATTGCGGACATTCGATACCGCGTGGCGCAGAAAATCGGCAACCTTCACGCCGGGAATCACAACGGGATATTGAAACGCAAGGAACATCCCCAGACGAGCTCGTTCGTCAGCTTCCATTGCGGTGACGTTTACGCCATCGATCTCAATGCTGCCTGCCGTGACGTTGTAGTTTGGGTGGCCAGCCAATGCGTAGGCCAGCGTACTCTTGCCAGAACCGTTCGGCCCCATCAGAGCGTGAACTTCGCCTTGGCGAATCTCCATGTTAACGCCGTTCAGAATTGGTGTCTCTCCAACCGAGACGTGCAGGTCAGAGATTTTCAATACACTGGTCATTGCGTTCGCACTTCCTCACAGACAAAAAAGCGGGGGCTAACTCTTGAGCCTGAGCGCTGGGAAAAATGTTCAACGAAATTCTGTCACGCTTATCTAGATTGATCATACCCGCAGGCGTCATGCCCGCTTTTATTAGACATTCAGAGCCGAATAACCCGAATGATGGGGGACCGGCAATGCCGTTTCACCCCGCGTCACCTTGCGGGCCTTAATCTTGTCTTGGATTCTCATCAGGCCTTCCAGCAGAGCCTCCGGCCGCGGAGGACATCCGGGAATATAAACATCCACAGGAACGACAAGGTCTACGCCCTTCACAACGTGATAACCGTGTTTGAAATACGGACCCCCGCCGACCGTGCAAGCCCCCATCGCGATCACATATTTTGGGTCCGGCATTTGTTCATAGAGACGACGGACACGACTGGCCATCTTGAAGGTCACAGTCCCCGCCACAATCATGAGGTCAGCCTGACGAGGAGTCGCGCGAAACGCGCCTGCACCGAAACGGTCAAGGTCGTACTTACTCGCCCCAGCTGCCATCATTTCAATTGCGCAACATGCGAGACCGAATGTCATCGGCCAGATGCTTGATTGCTGACCCCAATTCAAGGCCTGCTCCATCGTGGTCGTAATCATGTTTTCTTCGAATCGACCTTCAATCCATGTCATGTCGCGAAACCTCTTGTATGAAACTGGCTTTCAACACCAAAAAACACTGACTCACACACCCGAAATTGCCTCGCCATCGGCTCTGCAGCCCGGACTCTATCAGCATGTTTTTGTCTTTCAATCGCCGCCGGAACTTTCCAAACTCTGACCAGCCATCACGGGCACTTCCAAAACCTGAAATTCGCAACACCCGTGACCGTCGCGACAGCGTGACCGAAACTGCACGGGAGCTCCCAATACTTGTTCCAGAACCCGCCGCTCCACCTGACAAATTGCCTCGTCCACATCTGCCAGCATCGGGAACGGACATGAAGTCTCCCGCAGAATCCGCAACCCGCCAGAATGATCACTTTCCATGTTGAAGCCGCTGGACTTCATCTCATCAGCCAACTGATCTAACCGCTCATCGAGCGACTCACAGCCACTCAGTTGCTTGCGAAAACGTTCCGCCAACGCATTCTGAACCCGACCCATCAGTGATTCGCGCACACTGGTGTCTTCATAACCCGCAATTGCCTCCCATAAAACCACCGCTAACTCGCGGTAATTTTCACCCAATTCGTGAAGTCCTTCCGGCGTCACATGGTACAGATGTCTAGGCCTTCCCCTTAATTGGCCTTGCAGTTCAGATGCCACAAAACCAGCCGACTCGAGACGCGCGATCCGCTGCCGAATGGCGTTTCGTGTTACACCCAACACTTCGCAGAGCTTTTGCACATCACCACTTGCCGCTTGGTGGAGGTGCTCAAGAATCTCGCGATCCCGTGCATCAAGTGGTGAAGACATCTAAAAAACTCCGGAAATTGCCTACTGGCTTGCTCCTCGCGATCGCGGGCATGTTTCTTCATCCCTAATCCCGCTGATCATAGGTAGAATTTTAATTTTGGCAATTAACGATGCCAATAATGCCTGAAATTGAGAGAGCCCAATTTCGATGCCAATTTCGGCACACTGAATGTTGAGGAAATGCAACATTTCGCACCTTGAGATAGTGGAGTAATCACAACATTCCAGCCACAGGCGGTGCTCAGGCTTCAGCGTTCTTTTTGCGCAAGTTACTTGCTCAGAGACACTTACGCCAATGTTAGGTTGAGGGTTGGCAAATCGTCTTGGTTCGGTTCACGCTTTGCATCGTGCTTTGAGTTCCCGTATTCACGATGCACTATGGCCGCCTAAGATTGGAAGTAAGCCAAGATGGTTTCACAAAAAAAACAACGTTTAACTGTCTGTATCGAGGAAGATTTGGCGATCGTATCGCTGGACAGGATGGAAATCTGGGACGGAGCAGATTTGGCACTCATTCGCGAAACACTTACCAGTCTCATCGAACAGGATGGGTACCGTGCGATTGGGATTAATCTGTCGGCGGTGAAGTACATTCCGAGTGGTTTTTTTGGCATGCTGTTTGAATGGTATGAGCAGGGCTTAAAAGTTTGCTTGTATGACCCTCAAGTGAATGTGGCCCAAATGCTCTGGTTTCGCATGTTCTTCATCAGCGAAGATCATGGTTCCTATATCCTCAACGATCACGAAATGCGTGGCAATTCGCCTAGCGAGCAGGTCGCCTACCGGCGACGGGAATTCATGTCCCAAGACGAATCGAATGATGATGATGATGATGATGATGTAGAAGTTGAAGTCGAAGTACATCGCAAATCTGCGCACTACGCCGTTCGTGGGCAGGTATGATTGTATTTCCGGCGCGATCAACTTCTCCGAGTCTGCGTCTATTGGTGAATTCGCCTCGAATCGACAAAATAAAAATCATTTTGTGGGCGTCGAGCCCGTGAAATGGATGCGTTTACTGCCGTGCGAGCAGGTCATACGACAAAAAGGAAGCTTTAAGATCTCCCCCAAGATTTCAAGGTACGCCAAGAAATCCCCAAACTTGTGAACGTGAAATCTAATTCATTAACGACAGGTTCAGTCTTGGGAGATGAATTGTGTGGCGAGGGCGAGTCGCTGAAACAGCGTCACTCACGTGGAACAACTTCCGTCGATGGCTTGCCGAACTCAGGGGGTTGGCGTTAGATTTCGTCAATTGAGGTGGTTTACTGGCTCTAGTGAAGCACCACAGAGAACACAAATGACAAAGGGCAGGAGGCCGTTTCTTATGACAACTTCACACGGGCGCAGAATCCAGACGCGCCGCGCGTTGGCCATGCTGGCGTGGGTGTCACTGGTGATGATTGCCGGGCTGCTCTGGTATGGGCAGGAAGAAGATATCATCCGGATTCAGGCATGGGAACCAGCAGCGTTGCTGCTCTCGGCATACTCAGCATTTTTGGCGATTTTTGGCTGGTTGCTGTTCGCACCTGAGAGAAAATCGGCTGAAGGATCGGCTGCTCTATTTTTTTCAGGCATGCTAACACTCATCCCGCCTTGCTTCATCGCTTACCACCTAATGCCACCGTCGTCACCACTCCGGGGCTGGCTGACACTGAGTGTGTTTGTGTTTGGATTGTTTGCGATTCTGAGTCCGCTGCCGGCTGAAGTATTTGCTGTGCCACGTGATCGCAAGTCCTATTTGCAACCGCTCACGGATTGTTACCTTTCTGTCATTGATGTTGAAGGCCGGCAACTTGACCTCCAGAGCTTGGTTCCGCGTTCCTATCACACGCTTACCACGCCAGACATCGCGCCGACGGCGGCGCCCGGCAGCCCTTCGCGCGATCCGTGGGCCGATCCGTTTTATGGGACAGGGCGTGCGCTGAGCGAAGTTGGGGCCTCGCGGCGATCGCAGTATTCTGAAGACCTCTCTCGGGGTTCTGATCGCCATTCGGAGTCGGCGCTCTTGCGCGAGTCTGTTGTGCAAGACACAAGTCATCAGGCGGACTACCGCGATGAACGTGATCACAACATGAAAAGGCATAACTTAGAAAAATCTGACCGCACACAGAAAGATGATCATGAACGTCAGTTTGCTCAAGCTCGGGTAACGCAGCATGCATCTGGTCTGGGATATCCGATGCCTCGAACTAGCGTATCACCTGTGTCAACAATGCCACTTGTATTACCGCTCCCGACTGTAATTGCATCCAGTCCTGCGATTCCGATAAGTTCTGGTTCGTCGCGTCCTCCGATGATTGCGCGTTCTGCTTTCGCCCCACGCGAATCCAGAACACCTAATTATCAACCGACCTCTCCAGCAGCCGTGACCAGAACACCGTTAGCCGATCCTGCTTTCGGACTTGGAACAATAGCGGCGGAGACTCCATTGGCGTCACTGGTAAGTTACGACGATGTTTTGAAGTTGGCCGTGTCCGACACTCAGCCAGCGCGCGCGGCAGGCGTAGATTTGCGCGAAATGGATCGGCGGATCAAGGAATTGGAGGCGCATGACGAGCAAGATGAGGATTTTCCCAGCGACTCCGTTGTCCAGTCTGCGATGTCACCCGCGCCGCCCACATCGTCACTGAACGATGTAGAAATGGAACGGCTGAAAGATAGTCTCGGCGGAGAAACGCTCAACGGCACGATTCGCGTCGTCTTTGGAGTCGGTCAGAAGCGGGCTCATCTGCATGTTCCGTTTTCTCCGCCGCTCGCTGGGTTGCCGGAAGTGGAGTGTGAAGCCGTGAGTGACGATTCTGTACGTTGCAAAGTCGCAGTCCGCCAGCCGTATGGGATTCGCATCGAGGCTCGCCGATCGGACGCATCAAGCATCCTCAATACCGAGATTAGTTTTGCTGCGGTCTACACACCAACGCCCCGTCGCGGGTAGGGCTGAATGTGGCCAGTTGGGAATTTACGCTTCGTCCGCCAAATAGCCTGGCATGGCAGTGAGCGTCGTCTTGAGTCGTGCCAATGCGCGGATGTAGCGGTCACTGGCAGCTTGTTCGGAAACGCCAAGCACTTGGGCGGCTTCTCGGTTGGTGAGTTGTTCGAAATGTCGCAAGGCGAGGACTTCGCGGTCAATCTCTTTCATGTCGGTCAGCGCTTCATTTAGCTTCTGAGACATTTCTTCCCGAACTACGACTTCGCTGGGGCTGGTGAGATTATCCAGCAGATGAAACGACAACGATGTGGAAGTAGACGATGAAGACCAGCCGCGATCTATCGAAAATTCAGCCCCTGCGTTGCGCTTCTGGGTGATGAGGTGCCGACGATGAATATCGACCAGCGTCTGACAGGTGATCAAACGAAACCACACAAAAATTGAACGCGAAGCATCAATCAAAAAATGATCAATCCGCTGCACTGCTGACAACCATGCTTCCTGCAGCACGTCATCGGCATCGACGCGACCATGAAGTCGAGGGTCCATCCGAAACGTCACCATCCGCCAGAGTCGATCACGATGCTCTGAAAATAATGCAGCCAATGCGTCTTGGTTGCCGTTGGCTACCAAGGCAATCAGTTGTGATTCGGCTGAGCTGTTCGGCACAATGACGGTGATCCCAAAACGGGACTTCAAACTGATAATGAAACAAGTCTCCGTTGTATCCTCGCGAGACTCGGAAATAAAGCGAAGTCGCTTCCAGCGGATTATTGCCGCAACTGTACCTGCTCGACAGCACTGACCTCGATGATGTCGCGTTTCTCTTTTTCGGAGAGCCGCGTGCCCTGAACTCCGACCTGCTGTCCAAGGTATGCGTCTAAGCTGACATTGCCCGTTGTTTTTAAATTCGCGAGCACCTTTCCGGCAGGTGACATGAGCACATATCCGGAACCCTGAGTCGCATCGGTCGCACGCTGCACAATTCCCGCGCCGACGAATCGATTCTGCGGACTGCCAGGTGTGATCACCGACGCTGATGCTGGCAGAGCATGTTCGGCCACGCCGCCAGCCGGAGTGTCGCTGGTCGCAGCATCCTGCGAGGCCCCAGCCTGATCGCCCGACGCAAGGGCGGATAATTGGTTTTGATCGCTCTGCACGTATGCATTAAATGCTTCCGCAAGTTGAGTCGGCTGGCCAGCAGCGACTCCTGTATCCGGGCCAGCGGCAGCAAGAGCTGGTGTCAGAGGCTTTGAGAATGTGTAAGAGTTTTTTGAGATCAGGGCAGCGTCTCGTTGTTCAGTTTGCGATGTCAGCTGTCTAAGCTCAAGCAATTTGGTGAGACGACGACGGTAACGGTCGATCGCCGGATAACGCATGTCAATGGTTCCGGACAGAGACTTCTGGGTCGCACCCTGCTGCAGCATTTTGTACTCAGTTTCAATTGCATCCAGATTCCATGTGGCAGAATCCTGACGCAACATTTCTCCAAAGCGGCGGTCGATATCGGCGAGTTGCTGACGTTCCGAATGTTTCTGCTGCGCCGCTGACAACGCTGCACTCGGAGCGACCACAGGCACATCCGTGACGCCAGCTTTGGTCGGGGCAATTCCCGCGATTGATGGGAACACCTGCACGCCTTCAGGACGAGCGGCATTGCCCGGTACCGCGTAAGGATCCGTGTTCAATTGGGCGCGATGTTCGGCATCAATCGGCACCAACGCGGAACCGGGTATCCAGCGACGCTCACGTGTGGGTGGTGTGATCTGGAGCATCGACTGAGGACCACTGCTTGTCACTATTTGACGTTGTCCCATGATGGTCAGTTTTTCGCCAGTCTTTAGCCGGCGCTGAAAGACGGATGCTTCGTCGCCAAATTCACTGCCCACAAAAGCAATCACACTTTCTTCCGCGACTTCCCCCGTCGTGTCATTCACGCGTTTGACATAGCGTTCAGGGATCCAGCTGAAACTGCCCTGTGGCGGATTGATCATATACCAGCCACCGGGATCGTGCCGATGCACGGTGACGACCGTCTCACGCGGAAGTTTCTGCGTCGGATAGTACGAGTCTCCCGCGCCGCTGCGGACAAAAACTTCATCCACCACGACTTTTGCGTCATAGGGAAAGCTCTTGATCTGGGCTGCGGCAAATTGAGCAGACAGCGTGGAAATCAGGAATGTGACGACGGCGAATGCACGCATGGCGATGCCTCCGATGAGACTGAATTTTTTTGCAGACGAATGACACGCAAAGTGACGTTCATCTGCCGAAACTGCCGGAGGGGAAATCAACCGGCACGAATTACTGATTGTGACTCGAGGAAATGAATGCGGAGACATTGAAACAGTGGCACTTCAAGTTGGCTGCCGGCTGTCTGACAGCGGAGAATTGACAAACCAACAATAGGGAACGAGGGGTCGATGTAGAGAGAAAACTGAGTGTTTTCAGTTATTTTCTGCGGTTCACTGACGAAGCAAAGCAAAACCTGCCGCAGTCGGAGTCTCTTGAACTTACCCCGTCCCGGATTTCTTAACCAATCCTCAAATCTTCCTCAAGTCCGATTTTTCGGATGTATCAACCGCGACGCCATCCCGCGCGGTTGACGATATCACATGTGTGGAAACCCGGTGGCAAGCCCCCGCGTGCTGAAATTCATGCAGTGAAATGCTGCGCGCGGCCCGCCGGACATGCCGTTACACCCCTCCCGGACACCAGGGGAACGTAGCCGGTTTCGCAAGAATTCGGAGGTGTGCCTTGTTGATCGCGGAATTCTCACGAATCCAGCTCCAGCAAACGTTCGAAATCAAACACGCGTGGAGGATAGACGAGCCCATGCCAACCGCGTGCCGTTCAACGAAGTTCATCTCTCCGCCGACTGAGATTCCCCGGTGCAAACGTCCCTCCGCCTCAAATCATCCGCTCGATCACCGTGACACCGTTGCCTGGAAACAGGTGCATTTTGGGCAACAACTCTGCGGCCTGAGTCAGTGTGACTCGATCGCTGATCAGTAAGTCGGGACGTAGCACGCCTGAAGAAATCATGCGTAACATGCGGCTGTATTTAAACGCCTGCATTCCGTGACTGCCAACAATTTCCAGTTCATTCCCGATGACGGCACTCATGGGAACCGGCGGATCGGCGTCCGATCCAAGCATCAGCCCGATTTGCACATGACGTCCACGTTTGCGAAGGCATTTTATGGAATTCCAACAAGTCGCCCGACTCCCCAGTGCATCCAGGGAGACCTGTGCACCACCGCAGGTTGCGTCTTTGATGGCCGCGATCGGATCCGTTTCCGAAGCATCGATAACGACGGCCGCTCCGCAGCGTGCGGCGAACTCAAGTCGGTCACGCCGAATATCCACCGCAATGACTTGGGCGCCCACCGCGGCCGCGATCATCACGGCAGACAGCCCCACACCCCCACATCCGTGCACCGCCACCCAGTCGCCGGGCTGTGTCCGCCCTTGGTCAACAACCGCTCGAAAAGATGTGGCAAATCGACAGCCCAAACTGGCCGCCGTCACGAAGTCGATCTCCTCGGGCAATGCGACGAGATTTACGTCCGCGTGTCGGATGGCCACAAACTCGGCAAACGCTCCCCACTGTGTGAAACCCGGCTGTGTGTAACGATCACAAATCTGCTGATTGCCGCCCACACATTGTGCACAAGTGCCGCAGCCACAACAGAACGGAACGGTCACGCGTTGACCGCTTGACCAACGTTTGACTGTATTTCCGACCGCGACGACTTCGCCGGCCAGCTCGTGTCCCGGCACATGGGGGAGGTGCACATCGGAATCATGTCCCATCCAGCCATGCCAATCGCTGCGGCACAGTCCACAGGCGCGAACAGCGATGACCGCAGCGTCCGCTGCCGGGATAGGATCATGCACGTTTCGAATTTCTAATGGCGTTCGAAACTGTTCAAAGACGGCGGCCCGCATGGCGTTGACTCAGGTGTGCGAGAGGATCAACCGATGACCTTAAAGATGCGTTCCAACGCTTCCTCAACATTTTGTCGGCTGTTAAAGGCACTCAGCCGGAAATAACCTTCCCCCGCTGCACCAAAGCCACTGCCGGGTGTTCCAACAACGTGCGCTTGGCTCAGCAGCAGGTCAAAAAAATCCCAGCTCGACATATTCTTCGGCGTCTGGAGCCAGACATAAGGAGCATGTACACCACCGAAAACCTTGATTCCTACTTTACTGAACCCTTCCCGCAGCAGGCTTGCATTCGCCATGTAAAAATCAATCAAGCTCCGCATTTGAGCTTTTCCGTCCGGCGTGTATGCCGCTGCTGCACCTTTCTGGACGACGTACGACGCACCATTAAATTTCGTTGCTTGACGACGATTCCAGAGTTGATGCAACGACACTTTCTCACCCGACGCAGTTGTTCCCATCAATTGTTTTGGCACCACAGTCAGACCGCAACGCACTCCCGTAAAACCAATACTTTTACTGAAACTGCGGAATTCAATCGCGACATCTTTCGCACCTTCGATTTCGAAGATACTGTGCGGAATCGTCGCGTCAGAGATAAACGCTTCGTAGGCTGCGTCAAACAGAATCAAGGCATTGTTAGCGCGTGCGTAATCGACCCAGCGTTTCAGTGTCTCCTTGGACGCAACAGTGCCCGTAGGATTGTTCGGATAACAAAGATAAATGAGATCGACAGGGACTGACGGCAGGTCTGGCACGAAGTTGTTGGCTTCGTTCCCCGGAAGATAAACAAGCCCTTCAAAGCGTCCGCTGGCATCCGCCGAGCCGGTATGGCCAGCCATGACGTTCGTGTCTACGTAAACCGGATACACTGGGTCGGAAATGGCAATCCGATTGCCCGCGCCAAGGATGTCGAGGATATTACCCGAATCGCATTTTGAGCCATCGGAAATAAAAATTTCGTCTGCCGAAATATCGATGCCACGCGAGACAAAATCATGCTGTGCAATTGGCTCCCGCAGAAAAGCGTAGCCCTGCTCCGGTCCGTATCCTTTAAATGTTGCATGCTGCGACATGTCATCGACAGCGTCGTGCATGGCCTTGATAATAGCTGGCGGCAGGGGCTCGGTGACGTCGCCAATTCCGAGGCGAATGATTTTTGCTGAAGGATTGGCCTGTGAAAATGCCGTCACTCGACGACCAATTTCCGGAAACAAATAGCCAGCTTTCAGTTTGAGAAAGTTTTCGTTCACTTGAACCATGAGATCATGCACCTGAGCTAAACGAAAAGGGGTCTGACCCTTTAGGAGGAGGGGAGTCGATGATGTTGGTGCGTCCGTTTGCCGGAGAGGGTCAGACCCCTTTTCGGATAGCTTCTGAGGACGGCACCGTGCCCGCGCGACGCGAGTTGTGACAGGTCAGCCGGTGATTTTCAATGCAGCCAGCGTTACGAAAGCAACGCAGCCACCTCTTTGCCGCCATCCACAATCTTGAGTGGTCGCCCTTGAGGACTCATGTTCTCATGGTCTGGATTGACCTGCAGAGCCTTACAGAGAGTGCGCAGCAGGTCTGGCACCGCGATGGCATTTTCTGCGACTTCCATGCCGTCTGCTGTGCTCGCACCATAGACCTGACCACCGCGAATGCCGCAACCGGCCATCATCATGCTGAAGACGCGAGGATAGTGGTCGCGGCCTTCCCGAGGATTGATTTTCGGCGTGCGTCCAAATTCACCCATCCAGACCACCAACGTGTCCTGCAACATCCCCCGGTCTTTGAGATCCCGCAGCAGTGCGGCCGTTGCCGGATCGACTTCTCCGGCGTTTCGAGCACAGGCTTCAAAATTGTCCTGATGCGTATCCCAATTGCCGGAACGAACCTCGACAAACGAAACACCTTTTTCCACCAAGCGGCGTGCCAGAAGACAGCCTCGTCCAAAATTTGTATCGCCATATTCCGTTCGAAGAGTTTCCGGTTCTGACGAAATGTCGAAGGCATTCATCTCCGGGGTCAAAATCAGGCGCGAAGTTTTTCCGTAAAGAGACTTATGCGTCTCGGCTAGTTGAGCCGATTCGTTCTTCGCGAATTCCGCCGTGAGCTTTGACATTAACTCCGTGCGACGATCAAATCGTTCCCGTGGGACACTCAGGGCTGCGTTTTCAGGAATTTGACCAGGCCGTCCAACCACGAATGGTTCGTAATCCATCCCTAAAAAGCCGGCTCCCTGAGTTGCTCCTATTGAGACAAACGATGGCAGTTGAGAATCGACGTGCCCGATTTGCTGCGCAATACATGACCCGAACGCAGGATGCTTAACGCTGCCCGCCGGTACGTAGCCAGTGTGTAATTGATAAGTCGCGCGGGGATGACTGCCCTCTTTGTTCGTCATCGAACGCACAACAGCAATGTCAGCCATCATCTTTGCGACGTGCGGAAAGTTGTCGGCAATTCGAATGCCGCGGACAGCCGTTTCAATCGCTTCCGTCGGTCCGCCGTTTTCGTGTCCGGGTTTCGGATCGAGTGTTTCAAACTGACTAGGGCCACCCTGCATCCACAGCAATATCATGGACTTGCCATGTTGGCGGAGTGTTGCCGCTTGTTCAGCCATCACGTCGCGAAGCCCAAGGCCGGCCGAAGCTACTGTCAGAATGCCGGCCGTCTTCAGAAATCGTCTTCGCAGAAACCCGCCACGCACAGCCGCAATCGCATCGAAAATCTGAGTTGTCATGTTGCTTGCCTTTCACCCCGTAACCAACCGCTTGAAAAAATCACCCTCATTCGTGGTGGGGCGTTCGGGACGCCCTTTAAAGAACCATGTGAGTTGTCGATTGTCGAGCCCCAGAAGATGCAGCATCGATGCGTGCAGATCATGCACATGGAGGCGATCTTCAACGGCACGCAAACCAAGTTCGTCAGTGGTGCCAATCGTCTGCCCGCCCCGCACTCCGCCACCAGCCATCCACATCGTAAAGCCGGTGGGGTTGTGATCGCGACCGTTGCCTTTTTCTGACATCGGCGTGCGTCCGAATTCGCCTCCCCAGACCACCAACGTCTGATCCAGCAAACCACGCTGTTTCAGATCCTTTAACAGTCCTGCTACGGGCTGATCACTGGCCTGACAGAGTTCTGTGTGATTGGCTTCAATGCCTGCATGCGCGTCCCATTTGCTGCCCGCACCATGATACAACTGAACGAAACGTACGCCGCGTTCAACCAGCCGCCGCGCGAGCAGACACATCCGTCCAAATGTTGCCGTTTCTTTTCGATCCATCCCGTACATTGCCTGTGTTGCGGTTGTTTCCTGATCAATCGCCACTGCTTCCGGGGCTTGGACCTGCATCCGAAACGCCAATTCATACGCGGCTATCCGGGCTTCCAGTTCTGACTGTTCAGGATGCTGATTTGCGAAGTCGCGATTGAGCCGATCCAGCAGGCGGAGTTTACCACGTTGCTGATTTAGCCCCGAGCCTTGGGGAGGATTGAGGTTTGGAATGGGTTCAGAGCCTTCGTGCAGACGCACACCCTGATACATGGCCGGCATAAATCCCGCGCTCCAGTTGCGCGGGCCGTTCACCACCGACGATTTATTGTCTTGCAGGACAATGAAAGACGGCAGGTTTTGGTTTTCAGATCCCAGACCATACGAAACCCAACTTCCCAGCGACGGACGTCCACCAAGGATTGAACAGGTATTCATCTGACAAACACCGGACGAATGATTGATACCATCCGCCCAGCAGCTGCGAATCACGGCGATGTCATCCATACATTGAGCCGTGTGGGGCAACCAGTTGGAAACCCATGTCCCCGCTTCACCGTGCTGCTGCCATCGTCTCTGTGACGCCAGCAGCGGTGAATGTGATTCACCCATCGGCGTGATCACATCTCCAAAACTGTCCGGCATGCGTTGGCCAGCCAATTGGTTAAGCAATGGTTTTGGATCAAATAAGTCGAGATGACTAGGACCACCTTCCATAAACAAAAAGATGACACTCTTTGCCGTGGCGGGAAACTGCGTGACACTTCCTGCAAATTTAAGACCTGACGTGACCGCTGACTGTTCGGGGGACTCGCCAAGTAACGCGGCCGCCGCCGTCGCGACAAACCCCGCGCCACCTGTCTGCAGAAATCGCCGCCGGGCGATCGATGAGAGTCGTTCGGGATTCATGGGTTTTCCTCCAGTGTTTTCATCCGCATACGGCACCGATTGACTGGGCGATTTTAATGTTGAAATCGTTTAACGGCGAGCCGCAGGCGGAGGCGAATTTTGCCCTTGGTTGGTCCGCTTGCGCCTACGGCTCGCCGTTAAAAAACGAAAAGACGCGAGGAACTACTGCACAGACAATCCGGTAGACTCAGTTACTTCTGCAGGTCAAGAATTGCCTGTGGCAAATCTTTATCGACTAATCCAAGCACCCCACGACCTCCGCTAATGCGATCATGCACATCAAACTCGATATCCTCGCTGTCGATCTTCCAGAATTCTTCGATTTGCTCACGCGAGAGTGGTTTCAACGCCCGCAACAGCCGAAACCCTACGCCCCGCGCTGGATCAGTGGTGTACCACCACGGACTGCGGGGCCGATTGGGATCATAAGCTTTCCATTCCAGATCGTTCGAACCCAAACGCGCGGATGACCGGCATTCGGCAGCAGGAAATTCCCACATTCCGCCGCGGACCACGCGCGGGTCTGGTTTGTCGGTTCGGACCCAATCCGTAGCGGCATCAACAGGCTTGCCGGCGGCAGCGTAAGGGCCGTACCCATCAATGCACCACTCAGCGGCGTTGCCGTGCATATCGTACAACCCCCAAGGGTTCGGCTTCTTCTGCCGCACATTATTTGTACCTTCAGCAGCGGTGTTGTCCGCAAACCATCCGTAGTCGTCTAACGGTGCGGGATCGTCCCCGAAAGAGTATGCTGTGCTGCTGCCAGCTCGGCACGCATACTCCCATTCCGCTTCAGTCGGCAGACGAAACTGCTGGCCAGTAATCCCGGTCAGCCACTTGGTGTACTGCTTGGCAGCATACTGTGTCATCGAGACCGCTGGCTGCTTCGGATCTTCGCCGTACTCAAACGTAAAGTCCGGTTCGTAGAGCGGTGTGGGAGCAGTCACGGCATCAACCTTGTTTTCATCCGTCACCGTCCGAATCCGGAGTTCTTCGAATTCTTTGAGTGACCGATACAACTGCATGAAGAGCTTATACTCTTCCCACTTCACTTCGCATTCCGCCATCCAGTACGGTTCAACAAGCACTCTCCGCGTCGGCCCTTCGTCGTCTTTGCGGCCTGCTTCGGCGGCGCTGCTGCCCATGACAAATTCTCCGGCCGGAATGGGCAGCATGCGAAACCTGATTTCCGTGCCGGGGATCGTGACATCATACGGGACCATCCAGCCTTGTTCTGTTTTGACGAAAAAACCATCCCCCGGCTTTTCCGTGACAATACCTGGCAGTTCATCAGCGTTGGTGAAACCGAAATTCAGGTAAAGACAGATAAGGACGGTGAAGCAACATCGAAGCATGTGATGCAATTTTTCGTTGGTAAGTTTTAAAATTCCTCAACGAGGAGGCGCACATTCGTATTTGAGATTTGAAATTTGAAATTTGAAATACAAAGCGGGGGGTTGCCCGCGCGGTTAAGCGATTGTGCCATCGTCAACCGTGTGACGTATCGTAGTCGAATTCGTGAGAATTTAGATCGTCACAACATTCTGGATGCTGCTGGGTCTCATAGAGACGCAGCCCGAACGGATTATCCTCGCGCGGTTCCTTGGATTCAAGTCGTTTCGAGAAATCAATGTTGCTCAAGTGCCAAACAGCATGGGGCCTAATTGGCTCAGCTCAGTCAACAGCCGATCGGGCTTCTTGGCAGGATCCTTTAACATGGCCGCATCGACTTCCAATCCGGATTTTTCAGCGACCAAAAGAGCCGTCTTCATACCGAGAGCCCGTGCGGGAACAAGATCAGTCGTCAGGCGGCAACTGACATGCAGGATTTCACGCGCCTCAACACCAAGCGTTCTCAATCGATCGATAGCATACGTGTATAGGGACCGCGACGGTTTCTTGACGCCGACGTCGTGGGACAGAATAATGGTCTGGGGACGGAAGAGTTCATACAACGGAGGCAGCGAACCTTGCAACGCCAACGCACGCAGCGTCTGCACCAGCGTAAACGATTGGCCGTTCGATAGAAATCCCTGCAGCAGTTGATTGCCCCCGATGTCAGTCATGGCCTGCACGGCACCCGACCGGGCTGTCGTGCCTTGCAGGCAACTGTGAAAAAAATAAGCCACCTTTTCACTGAACTCGTCCAGATTGCCATATAGCCCTTCGTCGAACTTATACTCCTTTTCAAACAACCGCATGATGATGCTGCCCCAGGTTTCGACCAGATTCACCTCCGTCACGTCGCCGCGCGCCGCACTCTGCATCGCTTGCCGCTCGATCGTGCTCTTGTAGAGTCCAATCATGGATTGCCATGGCGGCCCAGGCTTCCGGTACATGTGATTCCACATGTTAAATTCGTGAATCGTTTTATCGAGCGCAATCTGTAAGCGAACTTCATCATCCGGAAACAGGGTAAAACGCCCGTCGGAAACTCGCAGCAATGTCCCATATACATCCCACAGGACAGCTCGAATGTCGGGAAGATGTTTGACGAAGGGCGTCGCCGGTACTGCTTTTGGTGCAGGAACCTGCGGCCAAATGAGTCGGCGTTCGTCCAAGTGGTCAGCGTATTCGGCCAGAGGCTGCGGCATGAGAGATTTTGGAAACACGAAGGTCGTGACGGACAGTAATGGGTCGAGGGTTTATACAGTACGCTGCTTTAAATGTTTAGCCTCCACACCATCGGCGTGAGTGAAGCGGGTTTCCTGTACCTTGGACATTCATGTCCGAGTTCTCCCCAGTCCGTATCCCACGGCCAAGCGACGGACATGAATGTCCATCCTAAGGAAGAATTTGCGACGCCGACGGTTGTTGCTGCGTCATGCAATGAAAGGCTCCCAGGCCCCAGATCAGGTCAATGGCGTCCACGCCTGTGATCGTTCGATCCGGATAACAGTCCTGCAGCAACTGCATTGCAGCATCGTCCGCAGGATCACCAAACGTGGGCATGATCACGGCACCGTTGGCAAGGTAATAGTTGCAGTAACACGCCGGCAGACGGTTACCGTCCAGGAACTTCGGCTGCGGCATAACTAATGGAATCGGCTGCAGTGATTGACCGACGCTGTTGCGACCCCCAGCGACAGCTTCAAAATTGGCTTGCAGATCCACCGCCTCCGGTGCGTCAGAATGATACGGGGCCGCCACAAGCACCCGACTTTCGTCTACAAATCGTGCCACCTGATCGATGTGCCCGTCCGTGTCGTCACCGATGATGCCATGCCCAGGAATCCAGACGATATTGCTGGCTTGCAGCCACTGCTTGAGCACTGCTTCCATCGATTCACGAGTGGCTCCGGCATTGCGATTCGGATTCAGGAGACAGCTTTCTGTCGTGAGGATCGTGCCCGCCCCGTTGCCTTCGATGGCACCGCCTTCCAGAATCAGGTTGGGCCGCAGACTGCGAATTTGCAGCAACTCACCAATTCGTCGCGCCGTCAACTCGTCAAAATCCCATGGAGGATATTTGCCTCCCCATGCGTTGTAGTTCCAGTCAATGATCACACTTCCGCCAGCGACCGCCGTGCCCTTGCGACCTGTCAGAAAAATCGGTCCATGGTCGCGGCACCACGAATCATTGACCGGGATGTCGATCAACTCGGGAACAAATCGACTTCCGTGGCGACTGCATGCCACATCGATCAACGGACGAGCGGATTCGGCCACACCCTCGCCTCCGGCAAGGATCCGCACGGGTTCAAAGCGTGCAATTGCAGCGACAAATTCGGCAAACGCCGCAGGAATCCGTTCAAAGATTCCCGGCCAGGTGTCTGGATTCACAGGCCATGCGACCCATGTCGCGTCATGCTGTTCCCATTCCGCTGGCCAGCGATAGTTGGAAAGCGTGTTCATTCAACCTGCATCTTTGGTTTTTCGGGTATCATCTTGTCGTCGGCCGACTTTTCCTTCATCGGTTCCGCATCCTTCATTTCTACGTCAGGATCCGACATTTCAGGCTTGTCGTCGGACATCTCTGGTTCGCCCCCCGGCATCGACTTTTCTGGTTTCGGATCGTCGGCCGCAGGCTGCGACTCAGTGGTCACGGTTTCGCCTGAAACCGTCACATTGTAATCCCCAGCGAACCCAATTGTGCCGTCTGCCAATGTTCGTCCTTGGATCTTGAAACTTTGCACAGTCTTCGGCAGGCAGAAGTACAACTGTCCCTGTTCATCTTCAGCGGCACATGGAAATATCGTGGTGTCCGCAACGGCATGGATCGCATAGCTCAGCGAACGGCCGCTGGCGTTCAAAGCAACTTTGTCCCGCACCGCCACAGCGTCGATGGCGATCTGTTCGCCGTTGATTTTCAGGAGTTTATCTTTGGCATACTGTGTCACGGCCGACTGAAATTCATCCAGCCGACGACGATTCAGGTTAGGACCTTCTTTTCGCCGCCAGAGGGCCAGCGGTTTGTCCGCAGCCACATTGACCACGATCCACTGACTCTCCGGCTGGGCCGCCAGCGTCACGAGAATACCGTCTTCGCTTGCCGAGAGACGGCAGGTCATGACTTGACTGGCAAGTGTTTCAGGTTGGGTTGTCAGAACCTCCTGCAGGATTTTGCGTTCGTCTTCGTGGAGACTGATATCCTTCCATGCAATCACGGATTTCGGAAGACTCAAGCCATCCAATCTTCGCCCCGTGAGTTCTCCATCCAGTTGCGGCAGACTTGCCGTGAGACTGTAAGCAATGATGCCGAACAAGACCAGAAAACAAATCACTGGCACACCGATCACCAGCGCTCGACTGGGCCGCCGCCGTGCATTTCTGCGACGCGACTTCACGACCGACGTCGTCACTGGGCGGACGGCAAACGGATCTTCTGGAGCAGACCCGTTGACGTTCGTGACGACAGGAAGCCCTTCCGCCGCCACCGATCTCCCATCATTTGGAGTCACAGGCGCGGTTTGCACTACGGGCTGCTGCGGAGCGGCAGTCTGATTCGGTAGTGGCACATAGGGAATCAACAGCTTCGTATCACATTTCGGACACCGCCCCTGCTTTCCAGCATATGCATCCGGCACCCGAATGGCCGCCGTGCAATACGGACAGTTAAATTCAATTGCCATAACACAGATCTCGACTTTTTCGAAGACTCAATTCAACGATGTTTCAGATGTTCGACATCCCTGTTCGCAGCCAGAGTCGGAATCGTACTACGTTACCTTTGGATTTTCGAGCAAAGCTTGACACCTGCTTTTCATCCGATGCAACACATCCCATTCTAAGTTGGGACTTGTCGCCCGCAGCCGACGGTGGCAAGTCCAAGGAGCAGACGGTATTCCCTACGTCTTCGAAGTTAGGCTCGCCGGTGAGCCGCTTAACCGGCATTTGCCGCTCTTGGTTTTCGTCGGGTACATGCACCATGGGATTGGGAATCGATCCGACAAATGATTATGGATTTCGACTAGCGTTCGGGGATCCGGCGAATTCGGATCTGCTTATTCAGCTTTTGAATGCCATCCTCGAACTGCCATCATCGGGATACCGTCGATGCCTCGGTAAGCACAAACTGTGACGTGCAAAACGGACCGTCAAATTCAACCGCCAAAACACAACTCTTCACTGTTCCGAAGACTCAAGTCCACCGAATTTCAGGTGTTGCACATGCTGGCTCGCGGACACAATGGCAACAGTACTTCGTTACTCGACAGCATGGTGTGGTCAGGAAACGAGACATTTCGTCCACGAACGAGCGCTCTTTGCATGCTGCCCGCATTTTTCCCTGCCGTCCGCTTGTCCAGAATTTGTGTGTTCCGATCGAGATTACTTCCTGCCAAATTATTTAGTTATCGACAGGACGCAATTTCCAACCACCCACGTCCAGCAAACGAGGCTTCACCGGTTCTGGCAGCGGTTCCCCAATCATCCCAAGAGACCATCGCGCACTTTCAGGAATGAAGGTGTCGGGAAGATCAGTCTGATAAGCTTTCACTAGACTCGGTACAGCGGATTCCGCCTGCATCAGCCCCAACGCGATGGCCGATATGCGAAACACTTCCGGCTTTTCCGGCGGTATCCCAGCTCGATCTGCCAAACGTTCAAGAAAAGCTTTCACAAGGTCAGGAGCAGGATCGTTTTTATGGAACAGCCCCAACGTCCACATCGCGGCGGCACGCTTGATTGTTCCACCCGGCATCGTCTTACTGAAATGGGGTTGCAGGACCGCATCCAAGTCCTTCAAACGCATTAGACCAGCATATTGGATCAGGTACGATGACTGCTCCCCAATGTCGGCTCCAACAGGGGCTGTGGCTGGATTCTTCAGCATCTCCTCGTTCCGCAGCAGATGCTTCCTGACAGCCGCTTCTACTGCTGGGTCCGGGAACAGATGCAGCAGCCATGCCGCTGTGACCAGCACTTCGTTACGCGGATGTTCAAGCAACGGAAGACAGCGATCCGAAAACTGTGATGCGCGAAGTTGGCCCAGCAACAGCAGACGCTGTTCAATCCCCTGCCAGTTTTCGCTGTTTGCATTGAGCGTGTCACCGGACAACGCAATGATCCCATCACGCAGTGGAGCCTGTTCTTCCGCAACGAGAAATAACATTTCACGCGATACGTTGCGGACTTCAAGATGGTTGTCGCTCAAGAGTTCGTTGAGCCATCCGCTACGTGTCGCATCCGGAAAAAGGCCCATGATACGGGCGGCTGTCATGCGGACAATTGCATCGTGATGATTTCGTCCAGTGGGTACAGCGGTGACGAGTAGATCCGGATTCAGTCGAAACAGTGTCGTCCATGCAGCAGACGCAACGGCATCTGACGAGTCTTCGCAAAGTCGCAACAATCGGGCATGTGCTTCTGGATTTGCGCAGGACAAAAGTTCGATTCCCAGCAGACGCTCCTGCACACCCCCAACGACAAATGATTCCGCCGCGGTGAGTGCCATGTCCGGGGTGAGCGTACAAACCGCCTTTGCCGCTGCCCTGCGCTTCTCATAAAACACCAACTTGCCTTGCAGGACTGGCATGAGAAGATTGGAAACTTGGGGATCCCCCAACGCCGCGAGACCATCACAGGCCAGAGAAACTGCGACTGTAGTCTCGTAGTCGGCGGTCAGACGTTGCTTCCAGACTTCCGCTGCGGGCACACATTTCCAACTTGCAAGCGCAGGTTCGAGCCAAAGGCGTTGAACGTCAGACGCGTGTTCATTCAGCGTCAAAACGCCATCAGCAGCTTCAGAGACATCAGCCTCCACGAGGGCTCGGGCACAGGCAAAACGCACACGCAGACTTGAATGAAACGCCAAGTGTTTCTGCAGAATGTCAGACGAACCGCTGATATCCTGGAGTTTTTCGTGCGCGACTCGCGCTAAACTCAAAGCTGCCGTTTCTAGTAATTCCTCATCGTCGAATTCACGGAGCGTCTTGTCAAACAATGCCACAAACCTCGGTCCCAGTATTTTGAGACTTTCAGGTCCACTCACATTCGGCTCGAGAAACATCCGTCGCGGCAGATGATTAAAGCGTGCGATGTGCGCAAGATCCAGCGGGCCGAGAAACGGACCGGACGGGGAGAATTCAGGATTGGGAAGTTCACTCTGCAGCACCTGAATGTCGCGATCATTGTCTGCACTGTTACGCTCATTGGGCTGAGCCACAGCGCCATGGAGCGGGATGACACTTAAAACCCCAAAGGCATGCCATGCTAAGCAGGCACACAGCACACGGCGTGACCGAGATGTCATAAGGTAACTCATGTATAAAATTTGAGGCAAAGGGAAATCAGTCAGATTGAGAAATGCGGCGCAACCACAAAAACTACTCATCTAGCAGTAAACTTCCCCAGCAAGCGATGGATCAAACCATCCCGGTCCCGTCGCTGAATTCTCACAAATTCAGCTATCGAAATTTTTTTCTGCCGCTCACCTTCGAATCGAACCACGCAGTTGGAAAACGCCGAATGTTGACAGAAAATGGGATACGAATATGCCGTGAAGAGCATACCACCGGACATCCCCGCCCGCTATCCAATCCAGTTTTAGACTTGAATTGGTTCAATCTGCGACTGTCTCCGAATGATTTGTGGGCCAAGCCCGGTGATCTCCCTGGCGAATCGTCCAGTAACCGGGGGTAACGTCAGTTACGATTTCTCGATCACCACCAGGCCAGAGAATCTCAAGATCGACGCTTCTTGCATCGGCTAGGCCAAAATGAATTTCATTCGCACTGGCCGATTGAAAGCTACCTCCACCAACGAGATATTCACAGGCTGTTGGTTCAGTATTCATGAGCGTCACACGAGCGGTGACCGGCGTGCGACAGCAGGTTCGCCCAATGAGTCGCAGGAACAACGAAGAGCCCGCAGACTTCGTTTTATTTTGCAGAATGACGGAGGGGTCGATCTGCTGTGAAACCACCGCATCCATGCGTCCATCTCGATCAAGGTCACCCATTGCCATCCCGCGCCCGAGCAACTCGCGATGGAAATAGTCCCCTGCTGCGTTGGAAACATCGACAAATAAGGCGTTACCCTGATTTTCAAAGAGTTGTGGCGTCATGCGGTAGGGAGCGCTGGGGCCAGACCATGTTCGATCGTTCGTATGCCCGTTAGCGACTAGCAAGTCTTTCCAGCCGTTATTGTCAACATCAAGGGAGACGACGCCAAAAGCAAGTTTCCTTAGACTTGGAGGGCCCAGCGCTGAGACTCTTGTAGCATCCTGAAATACAAGAGAGTCAGATGTCGAATGATTCAGGTACAGGGTATTTGACTCTCCAAAAAAATGCGTCAGGAAAATGTCAACCAGACCGTTGCGGTCCAGATCTGAGGCTGCGACTCCCATACTGGCCTGCGCGAAGCCCTGTTCGTTGAGTGCGACATTGGCGAAGACCGCCCGTTCTCTCAGAGTCACGTGATCCGGGCATACGGGCTCTCCCTGGCTAGGCTTAATTTCAAGGCTGAAGAGAAAATTCGCCTCTCCATCATTCGCCACATAGATTTCCGGAGCAGGGTCTCCCCCAAAGTCGCAAATGACAACCCCCAATGCTTTCCCGGGTAAGGTTGATAATCCGGCCGCTCCAGAACCGTCAAGAAACCCGCCGTGTCCGTCGGAGAGCAGCAAACTGTCTGAAACACCATCAAAAAAAGACGGCGAGCAGCCTGTGTCCCCGACGTCTGGCTTGGAATCGTGACAAAGTTTGGGGTGTGTATCAGATTCCGCAACGTAGTTGGCAACATAGAGATCCAAGGTGTCGTCGGCATTCAGATCAGCAAATGCCACGCTGGAACTCCACTCAGGGACCGCCGGAATATCTGTCCCTGAGACGAATGAAAACGTGCCGTCTCCGTTGTTCACCCAGAACTGGTTCGGTCCAAATGCCGCAATGTATAGATCCTCGAACCCGTCCTCATTTGTATCTCCCACGGCACAGCCGGTGCCATAACCGTACTGCATCAGACCGGAAGCCTCGCTGCAATCACGAAATTTCATGTGCTGATGGTTGCGAAAAAGTCGACCGGGAGTTTCTTTTGACTGCAACGCGAGTGGGACACGGCATCCGTTGGTCATAAAAATATCCAGCCACCCGTCCGCATCGAAATCAAATATCGCAGATCCTCCGCCATTCACTTCAAACAGCCGCTCCTGTCCATGCATATCGTCGTTCCTCACGAATTCGAAACCGGATTCTGCAGTGAGCATTCGGAACGACAACGAAGTGACAACGGACGGTCCCGCAACAGGATCTGCCGAGGATTTCTCGATGATCCGAGGTGCCACAGCTGACGGAAAGGACTTTTCGGCTGGGGCGGGATCGGAGGGTAATCGCTGCTTCCCGCATCCGGCGGAAAACAACGCCAGTCCGATGAACATCGCAAACGGGCGAAAGTGTCCGCAACGAAATATCACGTGTGAGTCCCTGTCAGAAACATGGTGAAATTCAGAACCCCTAACAAAACCGCTGTTTGTAGCTGGATTCGCAAGAATTCAGCCCATTTTTGAATTCTTGCGAATTCAGCTACTTGTTTTGATTTGATAGGGGTCCTTGGCTGGTTCACGGTGTTCCGTCCGGCATCCTAGCTGCAAAGAATTCCAAAATGGCTGCGGCATCCTCCATCCCCAGTTGCCGCGCCGAGCTGGCAACAGACCGGGCTCCCTTCGGATTGTCATGAGTAATCGCCGAAAGATCGACTCTCAATTTTGCAACCAATAGCGAACGCTGGCGTATGATCTCACGTTCCTTTGACTTTTTTTGCCCAGCTAAGGCTCTGCCGAGACCCATCAGGCACACCGCATTTGGTGGATCGGTTTCCAGCATATATTGAAAATACTCTTCTGCTTTAAGCCAGTCATTTTGATGAAGAGCCCACTCGCCCCGCAACTGTGTCAGCAGCCAAGGCTCATCTTTGCTGAATTCTGGAGCACTGGCAAACTCTTTCGCGAAGGCCGACCAGTCGTGCATGTCATAACAACTTTCGAGCAGCACGGCCAGTGTGCGCAGCTCTTTGGGGTCTTCACTGCGAAGTATGCCAAGCTGTTGGCGAGCCTCCTTCAAACGGCCTTCGCCGATGCAGTATCGAGCGGCGGCTACCCGAAGATGGCGATTGTCCGGGTCCTTTTTAAGAAAGTCACGAACCCTCTCGCTCCCAAAGGCCGTCTGCCAGATTAACAGCGATCCAAAATAATACTGTTTCACATCATGGATGTCGGCCTGATGGTCCTGCAGCAAGCTGTGTAGCACAATTCGCCGGTCCTCCTGCCGAACCTCGACACCATAAATCAGGCTCAGCCAGTGCCTTGAATGGGCAACCTTACTGTCTGGAAGCTGATGTCCCTGCTCCAATAATTTCAGGAATTCCTGAAAGCTGTCCTCTGCTCGTTGAACTTGATCTGTCTCTGCAAAAAGCAGTGCTTCCTGATAACGGGCTGATGGCCCATGACGGACATGTTTTGTAGGAATCTGCTGGTAACAGGCAATTGCAGTGGCGGAGTCTTTTTTCTGGGCAGCCATTTCCGCAAGTGTCATTAGCACATCAAAATCATCTCCAGGGCGGTCGTATTCTTCCTTAAACTCGGCTGCAGCTTTTTCAAAGTCCACTCGTGAGACACCTAGCGGCAACTGAGAGTCCATCGATCGAAACGTGATCAGACCACCAACCAAGACAAGAATGCACATGACTAGCAATAACAGTTGTCGCTTGCGCCGCCGCCTGACTGATTCTTTGTTCACGCCAGTGATTGCTTCGGTCATATTCGACACCGATCGTTTCGCGACGCTGAGTTCTCAAACAATGCCGTAGATGAGTCAAGTTTAGGCTGCGATGCCAAAACGATTAAATGTAGGCTGGACATTTATGTGCGTCGCATGGCCAATATCTTGGACATGAAATCCAAGCTACAGGAATGGCAACTGTGGATCGCGGAACGGCAATTTACAATCAATTGGTCTGAGGCGAGCGTCAGGATCCTTATAACCAAAGTTGTGACTGATTCGCAATAATTTACATGGCCGAGCAAGAGGACTGAATTCTTGCGAATTCAGCTACGTACATTCATATCGACCGCGAGCCTTACATCGGCGATTTTTGAGGGGCTTGGTTAGCCCCTCCAGTTCCGCGGCAGGCATTGGCCGCCAACTGCCAACGCTTGGCCACCTCCCGCTTTCCAAGACTGGCCGCAATCGCGGCCAATTGTTCGCGAATCTCGACATTTGCAGGCTCAGTGGATGCCTGCTTAGCAGCGGCATAATATTGTTCATGAAGTTTGGTCGATGCATCTCGCGCGTCCATCTCGCGCTGCCCGGCCTCTGTCTGTCCCAGTTTCAAATACGCCATCCCCAATTGGTAGCGCGCCTTGGTGTCATGAGGATCCTGTTGAAGGACCTTCTGGAGGGGGACTATCGCATCCTGAGCATTACCATCTGCCACCTGTTGAGCGCCATACAGCCGCAATGCCTTTGGATTATCCGGATCCGATAATAGCGATTTTTCGACGGCATCCCGTGCTTCGTCCGGTTTTCCAAGCCCGTCGTAACAGTCGGCCCTGAGAGCCCAAACAGTGGCGGTTGGCTCAGCCGCCGCCAACACTTCCAATGCCTCGGGAAATCGGTTCCGCTGGATCAACACGATCGCGAGATCGGCTTGAATATCTGGCTGAGGAATATCCTTCCCGAGCTTTAATGCCGTCCGATAATGCTCGATCGCAAGACCAAACAGAGACTCGTCCGTGCAAATCAGCCCTAGCAGCCGATGAGGACGATGGTCGAGTGGACGAAGTTCAGCCGCTTCTGTTAACTCAAGCACGGCTTCTGACGGACTGCCGATGTCGTAATAAATTGCCCCAAGCCAACGATGCGCCTCAGCATTGGTCGGATCTTCTTGGGCTAACAAAACCAAGAGATCAGCAGCCTCTAAAATCCGACCTACTCTGTACAGAGCCTGAGATGTGAACTGCAGAACCGGAAATCTCAACTCTCCCTCGGGCCTAGTTTCAGAGAACTCCCGTAGAGCTTTTGAAACTTTTCCCGAATCCAAAAACAAGCATCCCCTAACGAAGTGCGCGTGACTCTCAAATTCTCGGTGTCGTTCAATCTTCGCTAATGCCTCAGCAACGTTTTCAAAGTCACCTTTTCCAATGGCAGCCATGGCCCGCGAAAAAACGACAGCGGGGAGATTCTGATAGTACCAAGAGAAAACGCCGGACAAACAAACTCCACCAACAGCAATCACGCTAAGTGTTTTGAAAGTCCGGGCAGTAAACGTCATCATATAGCAATAATTCAAAATTCTACTCGGTGAGCTCGAATTTGAAGCTGTTACCTTCGGTAGCAGAGACCGTCCTTTTTTCTCCCGATGTTTTTGCATCTGCATATTTGACAGGCAATACCGATTCTGGTTTCATCTCAGACGTTTTTCCACCGGACATCATCCCAATATTCTTCGACATCATCTCCTTAGCGTTCTCTTGGGTCATTACCCCAGAAGCAGAACCAGCAGATGCAGATTTCGAGATCGTGATAATGTGCTCACCTACGATTGCGCCATCGTTCGTGTCGTAACTCGTCAATCGGAAATTCCCACTAGAGTCGGTCATGCCAGTTGCGCTTCGAGCAGCCGCAGCCGAAGAAAATGTTACGGTGGCGCCTTCGACGGGGGCTCCCTTGAAGTTCACAACCCCATCCACAGCGAATAGGTCCGGCTTACTACTGTCTCCTCCACATCCAATAAGACAAGCCGTTACGAGAACCATTGATCCAACCAGAACTCGAGTCATGTTGGCGCTACCCTTTATCAAATATGCAAAATGAAAAGTTTAAATCATGACGAAAAAAAATCTGCAGGTCACCAAGACCTGCAGACTATCAACAATTCACTAAGTCTCAGTCCTAATGGTCACCGACCGGTTTACCATCTCTACGAGAGCCTAATTTTTGATAAGTATCGTAGGCTATATTTTCACTCAGAAATCCTACCGAACCGTCGGCATACAGAAATGTAGCACCGCCGACATGATCAGATTTGAAACCCCGCGCCGTTGGCCAAGAATTAGTGTCACCGCAAGGACCAGGTGCACGCGTATAGCCGTGGCCAGAACTGCAAGTTTTGAAATTGATCGGTGACGTCGTGGCAAACCACCCATTATTTGTAGTGAACGCACCATAGTGACCATGATCAGTGCATTCGAGCGTCGGAAGAACCTCACCCATCATAATCGTATTTGCCGTCCCGTCAGGGATATTACCAAAATTCGCAGCCCAGCCCATGCGAGAAAACAGACCGGACGTCTCATTTCCACTGTTGGTATTTCCATGTCCAGCTGGACCGTCGTTGAAATAACCACTCTGGTTTCCAAGTTGCTCGACGGACCCCGGACTGTATGGGATACAACCATTGTGTTGATCCATCCTTTGAGCACCCATTGACATAGCATAGTTTGAAGTTGTCATGTCCCAGTCCCATGACTCAGTTGTCGGACATGCACTACTCGGGCAATGAAACCCCCCTATCTTAGCCTGCATCCATTTTTGGAGAGTACCACCTTGCGTACCAAGTGTGCTGTTCGGACTGCACCACCAATCTGCACCTGGACTTGAAAAATTGATTTTCGAATACAACGCATTATGCTCAATGAATGGCAAGAGTTGCGTTAAGTTTGAACCCTTGTAGTCCTGCTGGGTCCAACCACTCATTCCATTGGCGGTAAATTGGTTGTGCACGTCATGGTAGTTGTGCAATGCCAACCCGAATTGCTTCAGGTTATTTTTACACTGCGTGCGTCGTGCTGCTTCTCGAGCCTGCTGCACCGCCGGCAACAATAATGCGACCAGAATTGCAATGATGGCAATCACCACCAACAACTCGATCAGAGTGAAAGCCTTCCTTAGACCCCGAACTTTTTTCATTTGACTCTCCCGCCTCAAAAAAGATAAAAATACAACGACATCGGTGTTGCTTAAATTCGACCACGCAGCAAAGGCTCGAGTGACTTTTACTTATAACAAGATTTGACTGAAAATTAAGAACTGTTGACTGCGCGTTCGGTCAACCGTCTTCTATGTTCGTCAATTTTTTTAACAAAGTCAATGCTATGGCTTCTCAAAGTTCGGGAAAATCTTAGCGGCAACTGTAGTTTGTTGGCTTTCATCGCGTGAACTCTGGAGAAGTCGTGGCCACGCTATGGCCTCGGGGTCTCTGCGAGGCGTGGCACATGTACTGGTATTTGACGCGTTTGATGGATGCGTGTTTTGTCCCACGTTTCATGAAAACCCTTCAGATATGTCCATTTTCCACCGGGATCTGGGCAGACACTCTAGGCTGGACAGCGGGGTTGTCCGGTGTGGCACTTGTCAAAAAAGCCCGCCACTCTGCCCACATCACAAAACAATTCGTTCGCTGCGATGCTACCTCGGACGAGAGTCGGCAGGCACGCAAACCAATTGAGGGAGAGGAGACCGTTTGTTGTTGATGGAATGGTCGCGTTACCTCGCCTCATTCAGTTCTCTGAGCAAATTCCTGGCACTTACGAAATTAGGATCGATTGCCAGTGCGGCTTCAAGCCATGATCGAGCAAGTTCGGGGCGTCCCATGCGTTGTGCAAGTTCACCAAGTTGAAATCGCAGGTCGGCATTTCCAAGGTCACTGAAAGCGTTTGTGTTCAGCCTCGCGAATTCATCGACCAGTGTTTCAAGTTCCGCAAGTCGTGCAGACTGTGCTTCCGCTTCTGCGTTTCGCCCTACCAAGCGGAGGGCCTTCACCAGCTGAAATAGGATTTCAAAATTGCCTGGATGGGATGCCGTGGCGTCTTCGAGCAAACCAATCACGTTTTCGGCTTTACCCACTTCCATCTCGATCGACGCCCTTGTCAGAATGGCCGAAATAAGATGCGGATTAAGTTCCAGCGCACTGTCGGCCTTGGCGATAGCTTTTACTGGATCCCCGAGCGCGGCGTAGCACGTGGACTGCAGTGCAAAAACCGATGCAGAAGGTTTGGCATCTTGTAAAGTATCCATCGCCTTTGAATATTGCAGTTGATGAACGAGACATTCGGCGAGTTCTTCTGTGACAGCATCTCTTTCTGAGGCTGGAAGATCGCGGTGCAACGCCTCACGATAATCAAGAATGGCTTCTGCATGACGATGAAAATCTTTTTCAATCCGGCCGCAGAGCCGAAAAGGCCGCCCATCTACAAGATCGATCTTACCAATGATTTTTAGGTGCTCAAGCGCCAGTGACATCGCGCCGAGGTCATAATATGTGGATGCCAGCCAGCGTCGTGCATCAGAGTTGTCTGCGTCCAGTTCCAATGCCTGCAGCAGCATTTGTTCAGCTTTGACAAACTGATGCATCCTGTAGAAAGCTTCTCCGCGACGGGTATATGCGGCAAGCCTTGTGTTTGGATCGTCTGTCGCCAGACCAAATTCGGAGGCCGCTGCGGCGAGTTCTTGTGATTTCAGAAACCATGTACCACGCAGCATGTGCCCGTACGATTCGAAACCTGGCGTCTGCAGCAGGAGACTGGCTTCATGCAGAACCTTTTGTGCGTCTCCATCCGTGGCGGCAGTCATCCCATATTGGAAACGAAGCAGCGGATCTCGTCCCGTCCAAGGTAGCACCAGAAAAGTTGCGATTAGCACACCGATTGCCGCAAAAATCTTCCAGCGTCGAAGGACCCGTATCAGGGGAGTCAGCCACAACCATTTGAATTGAGTTTTGTGCACGGGAACGTATTTCATTGCAAACTGCCGTTCATACCTGATAAGTCAGCGATCATCGGTGCTCAGCGATGCACGACCCTCGATCGCGACCAGCGATTGGCTTGTGGCAAGATGGTGGTACGATTGGGTTTCACCAGACGGCCACTCGATCCGCAATTCATCAATTGTTGCGGCGTCTCCCAAACCACAGTGGACGAATCGCTCACTTGACGACGCATAACTGCCGCCTGCAGCTAGTTCAAAAAAAGCGGTCTGACCATCGATCATCACTCGAATCCGAGTTCCGACGCCATCGCGGCAACTCCGAACACCGCAAAGTCGCAGCGCAAGAAAATGCCCCACAGCGGCAGTTTCGTTTGTCAGCAAGGATACCGGGGTATCCAGATGCGACACGCAAAAATCTGGCTGCCCATCCCGATTCCAGTCGAGCACCGCTAGCCCGCGGCCGAGCAGCTCAGATTCGAAATACCCGCCAGCATCCGATGATGATAATTCTTCGAATTCAGGCGCGAAATTTGTGCCCGTATTGCAAAAGAATTGAGGTCGCATCCGATACAGGTCACCAAAGGCTCTGTGGTCCCCAATGTGGCCATTCGCGACAACCAGATCGAGCCGCCCATCAAGGTCTGCATCCAAGAATGCTGTTCCAAAGCCTAGCATCGGATAACTTGGTTTTGCCAAGCCGCTGACCAACGTTGCATCTGCGAAGATCCCGTTCGGCTGACTAAGATAGAGAGTATTCGATTCATTGGAAAAGTTAGTCACAAGCAGGTCCGAGAATTCGTCACCATTCAGATGACCGATAGCGACACCCATACATGCTTGGGATTTTCCATCCCGATCAAAAGCCAAACCGATATTGACTGCCTGTTCACTCAGATGAGTCACGCGACTGTCAGGGACGGATTCATTCAGGAAGCAGAAGTTGGGCTGCTGATCATTCGCGACAAAGAGGTCCAGTAAGTTGTCGGCGTTGAGGTGAGCGGCAACGACCCCGAACCCGGGACCTTGAGAGACTTGGATGCCTGAGGTTGCGGACTGATCTTCAAAGCGTCCGTCACCGAGGTTGATCAGCAGGCGATCTTGGGTGGCGTCAAAACTTGACGGAGAGCAGGTCACTTTCACGTTCTGGTTTTCACAAATAGTCTCGAATACCAATTTCCCTTGGATGTAGTTGGAAACGTACAGGTCTGGGAACGCATCTCCGTTGAAATCTCCCGACGCACAACTGCTGGTCCAAGCATCTCCAGCAGCAGTTTCCGGGCTCGTCATCTCCGTAAAAGTCCCGTCGCCGTTTCCCTGATACAGCCGATTGGGCCCGATGTTGCCAAGGTACACATCATCGAACCCATCGTTGTCAAAATCGGCTACGATCACACCTTGACCGAATCCAGTGTCACCGAATCCCGATGCGGTCGTTGAATTCCGGAATGAGCGGCCTCGCAAATTTCGAAACATTTGATCTTCAAAGCGACCATCGGTCCCCGGGGGCCAAGTACATCCCTGAGGGAAATACAGATCGGGCCAGCCATCGTGATCAACGTCCAGAACCCCCACGCCACCTCCTGTGAATTCCTGCATACGTTGTCCTTCCGTACTTGGGTCATCTGCGTTGAAGTAGCCAAAATCAACTCCGACCACTGTGGCGTCATTCCGGAAGCGAATCTTTCTGTTTGCCCTGATTCCCTCAGAAACTGACGCATCTGTAGGTGGGCGCCATCCGGGAAAAGCTTCGCGATTGAATTTCAAGGCCGGGTTTAAGTCCGTGGTGGTGTTCGCGGCTGCGATAATTTGGCGATATTTGTCGGCAAACTTAAGATCCGATGTCATCCGCAGCATAAGTCGCGCATCCGAAATCATCGCCGTCTGACCCCATTGTGCGGCTTCCGGGAACCGACCAAGAGTATACAGGGTTTCGACGAGTCCCCAGAGGAGGGCCGGGGATTTGCTTGTTTTCGTGTTTGCCACGGTATTAAAAGATTTTCGCAGAGTTTCGGCACGCTTTAGAAATGGCTTGCCTTCGTCCTTACCTAGGAGTTGTCCCAATCGCAGATTTAGATTGCGATCAAATGGATTCAGGCATACGCCCTCCAAGAAACAACGGGTGGCCATTTCGGGATTGCCGGACTGCTGGCACCAATCACCCCTGACAAACCAAATTCCCGGATGGGATGCGGCATCTTCGGGAAGGTTCCGGTTCCAGTCGGGAAGCCGCGACAGGCTAGTTGCGAGTTCTGCGTACCCCTTAACCACATGGGCTTCCAGATCATGTGGGGATGAGGCAAGAAGCCTCTCAATCAATTCACGTGCCTCATCTGTTTTGCCATTGCGGAAAGCAATTTTGGCGAGTCCAATCAGGGGAGCCAGATCCTCAGGCGACTCGCGATGCCAATCCTGCAGCATGGATTCATCCAACAATTGATTTGGATCCCCAGTGAACTGGAACAAACTGTCCTCACGCACTTTCTGCTGCGACAGAATCTTGCGGATCAAAGGCGCAGCTTCCCAAGAGCGGCCCGATCGAATGAGGAGCAAGGCCAATTGTTCGCTGGCCATGGGTTGCTCCGGTACCAGCCGAAGTTCTTCGAGAAAATTCTTGTGGGCCATTGAAAATTTTCCTGCAGCAAGTGCCTTAAGCCCTATCTTCAATTGATCTCCCGGAAGGACCGGCACAGTCCGAAATCGGAGCCAGATACAGATCCCGACGACTGCCACAGTAACAAGCCATTTCAAAGGATGACGACGGAACATGAACACACCTCAGACGCTTGAAAAGTACTGACTCTACCGTTTTCTTTGTGACAGACAACCCGCAAGGCAGGCACTCATACTCCCCGCGACCGAAACTGAGTCCGGCGAGCGGAGCGGCGTAAGCACTTCGGTACCTTGTTTTTTTGGTACCGGCAAGCTGACGCATGCCGTTCACCAATTGCCTCACTCGTGACCGCGCGAAGTCTGGAGGCAAATCGATATCAGCCGTGAAACGCAAGCACCGGTTTTTCCCGCATTTAACATCGTCTTAAACCGTGGTTTAGCGGTCGGGGTTGGGCTCACGAAGGACGAGAGTTTCCTGGATGTCAACATCGCTTAAATTCTGTGTGACTCCTGAAGGCCAGTGAATCTCAACGCTGGCGACTGATGGCGCATTGCCGACGCCGAAGAAAAGTCTGGGGTCATTCGCTGAAGCATAGCTGCCGCCGGCCTTAACCAGACGGATCATTTCTGGCTGCTCCGCTGCGACCCGGATTTTGACATATGCACCGACGGCGTCGCGATTACTCCTAATGCCGATCAGTCGAATGACCAGCGAGTGATTTGTGCCGGAGTGATTTTCAAGGACGGCCACCGGTTCATTGTTGCACGAAACCACGAGATCCTGATCGCCATCATTGTCAAGGTCACCACAGGCCACTCCCCGTCCCATATGTGGCGTCTGCATGTAATCTCCTCCTGCCGGAGCCACGTTATGGAACCGAGGTCCGGGGTCATTCTGAAACAAGAGCGGCGGCTGTCGCAAAGGGGCATTCTTCGGGTAGCGGATCACATGCCCATTCGACACAAAAACGTCTTCGTCTCCGTCGCGATCGAAATCAAGGAAGACAGTTCCCCAGCCGACCGCCAGTCCCCCGACTGCCGTGACACCCGTCGAACGGCTGACATGTTGAAAGAGGAAGTTGCCGTCGTTGCGATACAACGAGAAACTCTCCCGTTCAAAATTTGAGACCCAAAGATCAGGCCGACCGTCCAGATTGTAGTCGCCCACATCAACCCCCATGCTGCCTTCAGGCGTCCCAGAATCGCTGAGACTGGTACCACTTCTCGTCGAGGCATCTTCCAGATTGCCATCCCCAGTATTGCGATACAGAAAGTTGGGCACAGTGTCGTTCGCCACATAGATGTCGATGTGGCCGTCAAGATCGACGTCTGCCATCAGCACTCCCAGCCCCTTGCCATCCGTGCGTAACTGCAGTTTCGTGCTGTAATCAGAAAATGTGCAGTCGCCGTTGTTATGATAAATTATGTCCGGCAGGGGTTCGAATCTGCGCGGAGGACAGACTTCTCGAAGGCCAATCTCAGGACCGTCACAGATCGGATTGTTGTCCGGTGACCAGTTGACGTAGTGAGCCACATAAAAATCCGGATTGCCATCGCCATCCACATCGCCACAGGCCGCACTGCTACTCCATTGGTCGTCCGTCAGACCTACTTGGTGAGCAATCTCGACAAAAGTGCCGTCTCCGTGATTCTGGAAAAACAACAGGCCACCGTACCCGGTCACCAGCACGTCCCCAAAGCCGTCGTTATCAAAGTCCGTGATCGACGCCCCGTGACTATACCAAGGTGCGGTTGCCACTCCGGCCGCGTCAGTTGCTGCCGAAAACTTCCAGTCCCCGTGATTTCTGAAAAGACCCGGCGACAGCCCGACAACTTTCTTTTCGGATTCGTACTTTCCGCCACCGGGAACAAACAGATCGACATCACCGTCGTTGTCGTAGTCGATCATTCCGACGCCTCCTCCAAGAGACTCCAGAATTGCGAAATAGCCGGATTCTTCACCGTTGTGATAAGTGAAATTGATTCCGGCCTTGTCCGCCATCTCAGAAAAGGCGGCGATCGAGGGGACAGTTTCGACTGGCCCTGGCTCACTGACTTTCGGAGTCCGGTTGTTCTGTGATTCGGTTTGCTGCTTCGCTGGTGCCTTCGGTGAATCCGGAGTGCATCCGAGGAATGCCATGACAAGACAAAAGACGATGAACAGATTGGACGATGATCGTAGGCAATCTCCACCATCCGCTGCAAAACCGCACTCGCGCGACGCGAGCGCCAAGATGTCAGCAACGGTCTTCAGAGTCGCGGACGACAGTTTCTTTTTGAATTCCTCCAAAGTTGCACGTACCCTTTTTCTTCAACGGTCTTTTCGTGGTGTGAACATTTTCAGGAAATCCTGCAGCAGTCGTAGTCTACGGAAAGCGGAGACGTCGAACCGTGCGATTCTGCAGAGCCGGCTCCGCTGAGTACGTGGGCGACAAGCGGATATTCCCGACTCCTTGTGACAATTTCCCGTTTTTTCAGGCCACAACCAGATTTCTCAACTCATGCCCGTACTTCGGGACTACGGAATCCTCGCCGACATTGCTAAACAAGTTTGCAGATTTTCACGGCCGAATCGAACTCTTCAGCTTCAGAACCCCTCACAAAAACAGGTAGCTGGATTCGCAAGAATTCAGCCCCAATTCTGAATTCTTGCGAATTCAGCTCCGAAGAGCGGTTATTTCAGGGGTTCTTAGTCTCAGCGAGAGCCTTTGCGAGTTCGCGGTGTATCTTCTCTTTTTCCAGTCTTCCGATGCGGTGATAGTGATCGGCGAGCGCATTGTGAGCTGCCGCGTAACGTGGATTGAGATCAATAAGATTCTGCAGCCAGCGAAGACCTTCCGCAGGCGATTCATGATTCATTGCAATCATGGCAATTTCGTAGAGCACATCAGACTTGTTAGCCGTCTGATCAAGGCTATCGATCAATTCCTGTTTCCGCCGCAGTTGTTTTTCTGCTGCCGTAACCTGCTTAAACATCTCGGCAGCCTGTTCGGTCATTCCTGAAGCCTGCAGCGCCGATGCCAGCGAATACTGAATTTTGGAATCGCTGGGTTTTTCATCGTGCAGTTGCTGAAGAGTCTCCAAGGCCTGCTTGACGTCGCCGTCCATCAAGAGAGTTTTGGCCATCGCAAACTTGGCGTCCTGATTTTCAGAGTCCACGTTCATAATCTTTTGCAGCACTGATTTTGCTTCGTTTACTTTGCCATTCGACAGAAGCCATTCGGCCCATTGAATCAGCAGTTGACTGTCGTCAGGCGTTTCCTTAAGACACTGAAGGAACTGTATTTCCGCCTTGTCGTATTCATGCAGTTCGCGAAGACAAACAGCCATGGCGCGGCGAATTCGTGTCTTACCAGGAACTAGGCTGAGGGCTTTCTCGTAGCATGTTGCAGCCTCGCCCCAGCGTTCCGTGTCCTGTAACCAAAGTCCTCGCAGTTCGTGGGGCCTTGGGTCCTCCGGAAAGTCCGCTTCCCATACATTGAGGAGTGAGGCGGCTTTTGCAAACTGAACATTAACGAAATACCCCGTGACGAAGGATTCACAGATTTCCTGCCCGTCATCACGCGGATCCAGCATCAGTTGTTTCAGATGAAGTTCTGCCTCGCGCGTCTGCCCGGACTTTGCCAAAGCCAACCATTGCTCTCGTTCAAGCTGCTCGCGGGGTACGCCAGAGTCCCAAGCGGTCTGCAGGTTTTCTCGCACGAGGTCGAATTTGCCTTGTCGTCGGTAGGCTTTTACAAAGAGCAAGTGTGTCTGCCCTAAGCGGTCCCACTCCGGAATCGACTCTAACCAACCGAGAGCCAACTCGGCATTTCGCTCTCTCAGGGCTCGCTCGGCAAAAAACGTCCGAATAGTCCGGTTGAGGTTCGGGTAGGCAAAAAATAAGCCGACAGCCATCAGGCCTATGCACACCCAGCGGACTGGTTTTCTACGAAATGATCTGAACAGCCGCATTCCAACAGCTCCAACATCGCCTTTTGCCCGAGACGGCTGCTCCGAACAGTCTGGTAAGGCGAGTGTAACAGACGCGATGTCGGAAGCGAATGACTGACTCCAGAAAAACATTCGTGTTCTTAGGCAATTGGCCGAGAAATTCTTCCTAGTTCCGTCGCTAAATGCGTACGACTCCGCAACCTCCCTGCACCCTTGCCAATCGTCTGGTCACTGAAATTCGATCACGCTCGGAATTTATCCTCGGCGGGGCTATAATTCAAAAAGTCAGCGTACGTCATGCGTCAACTTGGCGATACAAAACGAGGTGCTATTGGGCTAACGACGCGTGCACGATCACTCGACAACTGCGTTTGTTCAACAGGATTCTTCCCGGATGACAACATTCGATTACATCATAAGTACGGTGAAATGACAATTGCCCCGATTAGCTTCGTTGCCGTCAGACGACGTCTTCACGCTATTGTGCTCTGTGCTGCGATCCCGCTGTTTTCTGGCTGTATCGAACACCCACAGGATCAAGGCCTGACAGAAGGTGCCGAGGAGACGTCGAATGGGGGGGGGCCCAGCGAGGTTGCTGTGCCAGACGCGGAGGTGGCTCAGCAGGTGAAAGTTTTCTGCGGTGCCTGCCATGCGGTGCCGATACCAGACAGCTTTCCAAGGCAGGCGTGGTACGACGAAGTCAGACAAGGGTTCAATTTTTATTACGAATCCGGTCGGACGGATCTCATCCCGCCACGTCAGGCTTCCGTCGTCGCGTGGTATCAGCAACGGGCGCCCGAGAAACTTGCGGAACCGGACGAGTCAGAAACAGGCGAGTCGCCGGTCAAGTTCGAATTGCGTCCGATCGACGTCGTTGTGGACTCGCCTGAACTCGTGGCCGTCTCGGTGCTCCGCATGGCGGATTCTGACTCAGGTGCCTCGCAATTGTGGGTCAGTGATATGCGACGCGGCGTCGTCGTGAAATGTGATGTGAATGATCCAACGCATGCCGAGGTGCTGCGGATCGGTTCAAATCCCGCCGGAACATGTGACGTTGATCTTGACCAGAACGGGAGCCTAGATCTCGTCGTGGCAGACCTTGGAAGTTTTCTTCCGGAAGATCACAGCAAAGGTCAAGTGCTCTGGTATCCGGACGGTAAGAGCAACGATGTACAGGCGGGGCCTCGCGTGATCCTAGATTCAATCGGACGTGTGGCCGACGTGCAGCCCGGTGATCTGGACAATGATGGCGACCAAGATCTTGTCGTGGCTGAATTCGGGTGGCATAAAACGGGGGGTATCCATGTGCTGTTCAATGATGTGAGCCCGACTGGTGAGCGTACATTCCGCGATCTGAAAGTGGACTCAAGGCCCGGTACGATTCATGTTCCCGTGAGAGACCTAGATGGTGACGGGCGACTGGATTTCGTCGCTTTGATCAGTCAGGAGTACGAAGTCATTGAGGCGTTCATGAATCGAGAATCAGGTTTCGAGAAAATTCAAATCTACGCCGCCCCTGATCCGTCGTATGGGTCGAGTGGGATTAAGCTCACTGACTTTGATGGTGACGGTGACGGCGACATCCTGTATACCGTTGGTGATACTTTCGATTCGTATCTGATCAAACCTTACCACGGCATATGGTTGCTGCGAAATGAGGGTCAGCTCAAATTTAAACCACAGCGGATTGCTGCGATGCCTGGGGTGCTGCGGGCCGTGAACGCCGATCTAGACGGTGACGGCGATCAGGACATCATTGCTGCCGCACTCCTGTCACCAATTGCTGTGTCTGGAAAAGCACCAACGGATTTGCAAGCGTTGATCTGGCTGGAACAAACCGCTGACGGCGAGTTCGCGCGGCACGTGATTCAGCGAGGACTGCCGATCTATGCGTCGTTAGCGGTCAGCGATATTGACGGTGATTCGGATCTGGATATTGTGGCAGGCTGCTTCCATGCGGAACTGGTTGACCCACCTTCACTGCTGCATGTGTTTGAGAATCTGAGACAGGGGAAG
>QWQG01000218.1 GCA_003670925.1 Planctomycetota bacterium
CTGGCCGGAGTTGTCTGCCCCATGAGCATTTCCATGGGACTTTGAGCCTTTGGCAAGTCTTCCAGTTCCAGTAGACCAGCTTCATCGCCCACCAGCTTCCGCGTGTAGGCGACGGCATCAGCCAAGAAACATTTACAGTGCCAGACACGAATGGCGTTGTCCATCGGAATTTTGCGTTTTTGCGACCGAAAATTGCCACGACCGCGCAGCGTGAGCATTTTTACAGGACATTTTTACAGTGCCAGACACTTGACAGAGGAAAGCGAGGTTTTTATACATTTTTATAGTGCCATACATTTTTATAGTGCCAGACACTTGACAGAGGAAAGCGAGGTTTTTATGCTAGTTTAGGGAGGTGGCCGGTGTTTGTTTTTTGGCCTTGGATGCAGGGGAGTTTTGTGATGCCACGGGTGAATCGGCGTGAGATTTTTGCAGATGACGAGATTCAGGCGTTTCATGTGATCAATCGCTGCGTGCGGAGGACGTTCCTGTGTGGCAAGGATCGGAAGACGGGGAGAGACTTTTCGCATCGCAAACAATGGATTCGTGAGCGGCTGGAAGTTCTCGCTGGAATTTTTGCGATCGATGTGCTGGGTTTCGCCGTGCTCAGCAATCACCTGCATGCTGTCGTAAGGACTCGGCCTGATGTCGTGAAAACATGGTCGGATGCGGAACTTGCCGTGCGTTGGTGGAATCTGTTTCCGCAACGGCGTTTGCAAGATGGTTCTCCCGCTGAACCTACGGAACCAGAACTCCGTCATATTCGCAGCGATGCCTCAGCCTTGAAGGAGAAACGCAAGCGACTGGCGAATGTGTCATGGTTTATGAAGTGTTTGTCTGAACCGATCGCGAAGCGTGGAAACCGTGAAGAAGAGGTGACCGGGCATTTTTGGGAAGCGCGTTACAAGGTGCAGCCGTTGCTCGATGAAATGGCGATCGCCGCGTGTATGGCGTATGTGGATCTGAATCCGATTCGAGCAGGAATTGCGTTGACGCCGGAGACTAGTGATTTCACCAGCGTGCAGGAACGTATCGTGGATCGGCGGCTTGCCATGAATCATCCAGAGGAATCGCAAGCCCCCTCTTCCGGCCTCGTCGCCACCTTCTCCCCCGGTGCGGAGGCGAAGGGACGTGTGGAGAATGCACAGCGGGAGAAGGGACGTGGGGGCGATGCAATGGATCGTCGCCTTGAGCATGGTGAGCGCGCAGGTTGGCTTGCTCCTATAGCTCTTGATCCGCCGCGTAAGAAAGTACGCGAGAAGCCATCGTCTCGCCGAGCCAGCAACAAAGGTTGTCTCCCGCTGACGCTGGATCAGTATTTGAAGTTGCTCGACTGGACCGGCCGCCAGCTTCGCAAGGACAAGGCAGGCCAGATCCCGGCCGAGTTCGATCCGATTCTGGAACGATTGGATTGCAGTGCGGAGTCTTGGCTGGATCTGGTTCAGAATTTCCGCAAACGCTTCCGCACCGAAGCCGGCCTTGCCGCGTCCATGCAATCCGTCAGTTCCGCCCGCCGATCACGGCGCCATGAAAATTCTTCTGCCTGACGTCACACAAAATCTAAGCCAGTGCGTTGCGTTTCCGCAAGCTGTGATTGCGTGATGCTGCGTCTCGCAAAAGGGCAGTCACTTGCTCGAGGAGAAAGCTCGACGTGATCCCAAAGGGGGGATTGCAACAAAAAACTCCGCCGGGATGAGCGACGGAGTTTTAAGGTGCGATAAAAATGGGTGGCTAACCGGGCTTGAACCGGCGGCCTCCAGAACCACAATCTGGCGCTCTAACCAACTGAGCTATAGCCACCATGCACAGGGGGGAATCGTAGCCTTTTAGCAGCGGGCATTCAAGTTTCTACCCCCTGAATGAGACAGCTTTCGGCGAGTCGGGGTTCGCGACTGCAGCAAAACTGCCTTAGCTCGGTCTTCTTGTCTAATTGGCAGGACTGGAATTCTTCCCTGCGGCGGGAATTCACGGGCTTTGTATCGTTTCGCGGGCACATTGTTAACTCTTGGTAGACTCCAGTCGTCATATTCGGAAGAATCCCAATCACGACTCGCCGGGAAGAATTGATTGAAAGGCACAAATGTCCGTTATCGTCGCAAAAGACCTCTGTCGCACCTACGGTTCGCGGCGCGGGATCAGCGATGTCAATCTGACGATCAATGCTGGAGAGATCTTTGGGTTCCTTGGCCCTAATGGGGCTGGAAAATCGACGGCGATTCGAGTTCTGATGGGATTGCTCCGCGCCAGTTCGGGGACGGCGAGGATTTTTGGCAAGGATTGCTGGCGCGAAGGTTCGACCATTCGTCGGGATATCGGTTATGTGGCTGGCGATGTGCGTCTGTATTCTTGGCTGACCACCCGTCGCGGACTCCGCATGATTTCGAAGATTCACGGTCGTGATCTGTTGCCCAATGGGCTTAGGCTGGCAGAGCGATTTCGTTTAGAGCCGGATCTTGTCATACGAAAAATGTCACGAGGAAATCGCCAGAAAGTGGCTCTTGTGCTGGCACTTGCTCATGCGCCACAACTTGTCATTCTGGATGAACCTACCTCCGGACTTGATCCGCTGATGCAGGACACATTGATGATGTGCTTGCGGGAACTGGCGCGCGAAGGTCGCACGGTGATGTTTTCCAGTCATACGTTAAGTGAAGTGGAAACACTTTGCGATCGCATTGCCATCGTGCGGGACGGACAGATTGTGGAAGATTCGCAACTGCTCGCTTTGAAAGCTCAGGCCCCGCGCCAAATTGTGGTCACATTGCAGGAGCAGCAACGGGCGTCCGATATTCAATGGCCGAGTGGCGTGGATGTGAAATACGAGCCGAGTTCATCTCCGGAGCAGGATGCATTAATGACCGCTTTAATCGTGCCGCCAGCGCTTCGCCACCGAATCTGTGTTCTAGAACTGTTGGGCACATCGACACCATTCATGCAGTGGGCGGCAGGGCAGCACTTTGCTGATGTTGTGATCGGCTCACCGGCGTTGGAGGTGTTGTTTCGACGGTACTATCAGGAATGATCAATTTCGAATTACCAATGAATCGCAAGTGCCCGAGACAGGAGTCGCCCGGATGACAACGGCCATTGGCACATAAGCAGGCTGCGATTCATTGGACATTGGGACTTAAATGTATGTCTGGCTTGTTGAGTAAAATCTGGATGGAAGTCCGCTGGCCAGTCCTTTGGTTCAGTCTGGGACTGTGCGCAATCATGGGACTGCTGACCGCACTGCTGCCGAAGATCCTAGGTAACATCCATGTGATGTTCGGCAAAATGCCCATGGTCAAACCGCTGATTACGGCATTGCTGGGAGTTGATCCGGGCGACCAGATGTCGTCACAACTTTCCCAAGCTTTTCTGTGGGTACATCCCACGGTCTTGACACTCATCTGGGCGCACGAAGTGATGTATTGTTCGCGCATGCCTGCGGGTGAGATTGATCGCGGCACGGCGGATTTTTTGCTGTGTCTGCCGGTATCGCGTTGGAAAGTGTTTTCGGCGGAGACGATTGGCTGGCTGATTTCGGGTGTTTGTCTCTTGGCGTGCGGTTATGCCGGGCATCTGACGGCATCGTTCACCGTACAGCCTGAAATGCGGTTGTCGGTCTCTCATACAATGATGGTGATGGCTAATCTCGCGGCGGTTTATCTGGCGGTGGGGAGTTTCGCATTCTTTCTATCAGCGTTGAGCGATCGCCGTGGTCGTGCGATTGGGATGATCTTTGCGATCATGCTCGCGTCATTCCTGCTGAATTTTCTGGCTCAGTTTCAGGACTGGGCGAAGAGCGTCTCATGGCTGTCGGTCATGGAGTATTACCGTCCAGCGATTATCATTCAGACGGGTACGTTTCCTAGGTCCGATATCGGGATTTTGCTTTGTCTTGCTGCGATATTCTGGACCGCCAGCGGTGTCACGTTTCGGATGAGAAGCATCTGCACCGTGTAAGAATGTCAGGTTAACTCTCGAAAGTTTGGCGTTCTGTCAATTGGGATTGAATGAGGCTTTTTTGCATCTTTGGAAAAATCAGAGGAAAATTAGTGGGATGCCTCGGGAATTGTGGAGGCAGATGTCTAAATTCCGGTGGGTCGTCGCAAAAGAGCGAGGGATGTGTGGAATTGGTGGGCGTTTGTGAGAAAAACAGCACCATTCTTTTTTATTTGGCTTAGAAAATCACCGCTTAAATGAGTTTTGTGCGAAGACCGCAGGCACTGCGTGGCACTTCTCCAAAGCTTGTAAGACACTGTGTGGATGCTTAACGAATCGTTAACCCGATTGATTACTTTTGCTCGAAGGTCAGGCGAAGCTTGAAGCATCGGGCAAGGGCTTTCATCTGACACCGTATCTTTCCTCGCCTCAGAAACAACAAAATATCAGCCCGGCAACATCTAAGTTGCTCATCGAACCCGATCCCGGGGCTGGAAATTGAGCAGCATGCAAGCTGTCACAGATGAGATTCAGGCGCGCATTAAAGCAGCATCCAGTCAATTGATGCAACTCAGTGATTCAGGAAACAATTCGCATGCAAAGTCCGATAAAACGAATCGCATTGACAACGCGTCAGCGGGAAATTTACGAGTTTCTGCGGGACAAGATTGTCAATCGTGGCTATGGTCCAACAGTTCGGGAAATTGGGACGCATTTCAGTATTCGTTCACCAAATGGTGTTATGTGTCATCTGAAAGCCCTCGAGCGGAAGGGCTTGATCAGCCGGGAACAGAATATGTCCCGGGCGATTCAGCTTTCGGACGCGCCACAGAATCGCCTATCAGTCACGTTGATTGGGACTGCGTCGACTGGGGGCCCAATCCAGCCGTCAGTAGCATCAGACGAATCTGTATCGTTCGGTACGGTCTTTGAGGGCCCTGAAATTGTCTGTCTGCGTGTGGAGGGAAACGGTTTCCTGCAACTCAATATCGCGAGCGGTGATTTTATTATCGTGAATCGCGAATCACCGCCGCAGCCCGGTTGCTTAGTCGCCGCCATAGACGATCGACATGCTGTCATTCTCTGCACAGTGCAGGAAGGCACGAACCAACTCATACACGCCAGTTCCGCTGCCTTACCGCCTCGTGAAGTGCTGGGGGTAATCACGGGAGTCATCAGGAAGTTCCGTGTTCCGGTAGCCGGAGCGGCAGATACGCCGAAAACAGGAATGTGAGAGGCTGGCTGCGACTGGCTCATTAAAGGGTAACTTGCAGAAGTTTCGGCAAGAGCGATGCGCGGTAATGTGATTGACATCCGCCCTCATTTTTTCCCAATTGGATCCAGTTCCTGCATGGCGAGAATCGATGCGTCGGTATGTGGAAACGTCGTGATTACAGACGTCATCATGCGATCGCGTTCAGGACTAGGCGGAACATCACGGGCTCGTTCAAAAATCTTAGTTGCTTGAACTTCCTCGCGTGCTTGCAGTGCGGTAAGTTCTGAGGCCAGTTTTTCTTTTCGCCCCTTTGAGAGGGATGACTTGATGTACTGAAACCGATGAACGGACACATTCTTCTGGGCATTCACATCACCTTTAACGAGTTGTGTCGCATCACCCAGTTTGACGAGCAACTGGAAAGGATCCTCGGTGTGCCCGTTGCGCCATTCGAACTGATTGACAATGATGGTAAACCGACCCGCCGGAGCAGTTCGTTCCAGCCAGCGGACATTTTCCACGGGGTCCTCGGAAAACTTCTTATCCGTGTCGGTTAGCGGCGAGGCATTCATGTCCACATCAAGGTTTCCCTTGCAGTTGGAAGTGCGATGAGAGTATGAGACGTGTTCTCCCGACGGAGCAATGACATGCAGATCGACATCGTTAAGTGTGTTCCATGCAAGGGAAAACTGGACTTCCCCTGGGCGTCCGCCTGCTTTTTCCACGCGTCCTTGGATTCCAGAGGCAATGGCAGCAATCGCCGTAGGAACTCCTAAACCAGACTGGTTTGAATCGCTTGCCGCAAATGCAGTGAGATCAATTTTCGTCTCCGCCGCCGCTCCGGAATCTGGCATGATTAGGGATGTGATTTCGGGCAGATTCAGGGGAGTTGTTTTCGTCTCAAAAAGGTCCGGATCAGACAAATCAAGCATATCTTCACCTTCGCCTGGCAGTTCACTAAAGTGGACTTCTGTTGACAACAGAGCTGACGAGTCTTGCTGTGCAAACATGATCAGACTCAGAGCGAGGAGTGCTAGGACATGAATAACGATACTGGTTCCGCTGCTGCTGAGCAGGCTCCGTACGGGAAGCCGCACTGAAGCCGCATCTGTGTTTTTGCTGACAGGAACGATCAGGACAGGCTGTCTGAGATTTTCGGAAGTCGGCGCCATACTGCTATTGTGCCGCACATAATCAGCAACTCAAGCCACGTAATGACCGTTTTTCCAGAATTTCAACCGAGCAAGCGGCTAAAGTTCTCCCGCTGGAGTACCATAAGACAATGATCAATGCGCGGTTTTATTTTGGGCCACAGACAGACGCAGATGAACGCAGAAAAAACTGCACCCGTGGCCAATGCATCCAAGTTAGAGCTGTCCTCCTCACGTGCAAAATCTTCGCACGGCGCGCAAATCCCGGCACGCATAAACGGGGAACACGAGACTCCACGCGGCCAGACATGCGTCCGGCGAGCGGAGCGGCGTGAGCCCTCATCGTACCTTGTTTTTGGACCGGCAAGCTGACGCATGCCGCTCACCAATTATCTCCCTCATTACCGCGCGGAGTCTAATTGACGCTGATTTTTACTGATGCTGTGAATCTCGTGGATTAGGGTAGGGCAGCGTCGATTAGTATTCCAAGGGTTTGTCACTTTGGGTTGCGAGCGAAGTCCAAACCAAGTCTATCAGCGTTTATCTGAGAATTTTTTCATGCGTTTCGTATCGGCCTCCGAATGGCCTCAATAATGGCGCTGTTGTCCAGTTCACCTAGACCTAGGGCCTCTGCTTGTTCCAATAGCGAGCGATGCGTGTCTGCTAGCGGCAGATTGAGTCCGACGGCGGATGCGGCGTTCAGCATCAGGCGGACGTCCTTCAAATGTTGCGAAAGCTTTGCCTGCGTCGTAAAGTCGCCCTCGATCATCTTTCGTCCCTTGGTGTCCATCTGCCGTGAATAGGCTGCACTCCCGCGAAGTATGTCGAGGGCAGATGTGGGATTAATGCCAAGGGATTCAGCAAACACTAGACCTTCTGCGAGGGCCGCTCGATTCAGGCCAAGGACAAGGTTGCTTACCAACTTCATTCTTGCCGCGTTGCCGCAGGCCCCGACATAGCATACGTTTTTACCAAGAGCACGCCAAAGATCATGGCACGCCTCAAAAGCCGGTTGTTGGCCGCTGACGATGATGGTTGCGTCACCCTGCCGCGTCTGTTCACTGGAACCAGAAATCGGTGAATCCAGATAACATACCCCGCCGTGCGCCAGTCTTTGTTCCCTGATGACACTGTGTTTCGGGTCACCGGTCGTCGTATCGATCACAATTTGCCCGTGTCGCAAGCTGCTTTCCAAACGCTGCAGGACAGATTCCACGACCTCGCTGGAATACAGACTTACAATCACGCGATCACAGTCTGCAAGCGGATTGTCACTCCACACGGCCCCACGTTCTATGAGCGGCACAGCTTTTTCTCGCGTGCGATTCCAGACGTACGGGACAAATTGATATTCAAGCAGCCGCTCGACGATAGCCGTTCCCATCAATCCCAGCCCAATCACACCGACTCGCAGCTTAGATTCAATCGACTGCATGGATCACCACAATTCGAGTCCAGGGGAGCGTTTTTGATGGTTTCTATTCGCCGTCAGCCATTGATGCACCAGCACATGTGAGACTTATGGCCCGAACTCTTCTGAAGTCCGGCTCCTGGTCGAAACACGCGTGCCAATCATTTGGTTTCAAGCAAAAAGCCCACACGGTGCAACTGCGCTGTGTGGGCTTGGGTGTTGAATCTCGACGAAAACGGTTCTTGTCGTCGCCGCTGTCTATGCCCGCGCCCTGTTTGATCTGAGACGCGAGTGGAACCGTAAGTTGACTATTTTGCGGCCTTCGTTGTCTGCAGACTTCGTAGAAGTTCGAGGTAGTCAATGCTGATGTTGACCAGTTCTTTATTGTAGAAATCTTCGGGGAAGATATCCTTTTTCTCGCCGCCATTGGCTTGTTTGACAGCTTCTTCTTCTTCCTTTTTCTCTTGTTTCAATTCTTCTTCTTCAGCTCGCAACACACTTTCATTCAGCGAGATCGTCTTGTCGTTCTTGCGTTCGAGGTACTTCTCAATCAGGCGGTTGATCTGCATGAAATCTTTATCGACGGACAGCCGTGTTTCACTGGTCTGCTGAAGTTGCGACAAGATGGCGTCTGTGACCTGAGCAGAAAATGGCGAGTAGTTAGCACGCTCGATGCGGTCAAATTCTAGCGCGTTGTCTAGAGAATCTTCACCGATCTCACGTACGTTCAGCAGTGATGGAAGCACGACATCGGACGTCACCCCTTTGGTCTGCGTACTGTCGCCGTTGACGCGATAAAACTTGCTGATCGTCAGCTTCAAGGCACCATGGTCCTGTGTGGAAAATAATGACCGACGATCTGCCACATCCACCACGTTTTGAACCGTACCTTTGCCGTGCGTAGTTCGGTCGCCGATCACAATTCCGCGACGGTAGTCCTTAATGGCTCCTGCAAAAATTTCAGACGCTGACGCGGAAAATCGATTGCAGACGACAACCATTGGTCGGCGCCAGTACATCTCCGGATCTTCGTCATCAAATGCCTGAACGCCAGTGTCAGGTTCTTTGACCTGAACGACTGAACCCTTGGGAATGAACAGGCCTGAAACCTCAATCGCCTCCTGAAGTGCACCGCCACCATTCCATCGCAGATCGACGATCAAAACCTGAACGTCCTGCTTGTTAAATTCTTCAAGCACAACCTTGACGTCCCGCGCGGTGCTTTTAAAGTTACCACCCTGCGTCGCTCCACGAAAATCGCGATAAAATGCGGGGATTCGCAGGATGCCCACCTTAGTCTGGCGGCCATCAATCCAATCAGCGGATTCAAGAATCTTGCCTTTCACTTCATCTTCGGTAATCTTCACTTCGGTACGAGTTAGTTCGTAGATCTGTGTGCGGCGTTCGATGCCAGCCGTTTCTTCTTCGTTTGCTTCTTTTGGTTTCAAAACCTTCAGCTTGACTTTTGTGCCTTTCTTGCCGCGAATCATGTCCACCACTTTGGTCAGCTTCATCTCGATCACATCGACAAAATTATCTGACGCATCAAATGAAACCCCGATAATCTTATCGCCTTTTTGCAGCCGACCGTCAGTCGCAGCAGCTCCACCTTGAATGACTTCTTCGACGAGCGTATAGCCGTCGTCGTATTTCAGTCGGGCTCCGATGCCATCAAGTTTCAGTTCCATGTCGATCCGAAAATCTTCAAGGGTCTGGGGAGACATGTACGTCGAGTGAGGATCAAGGCAGTGCGTCATCGAGGACAGAAAGAGTTCCAAGACTTCGTGTGCTTCTGTCTGATCCAGAAAGACTTGGTTAGTGTGATAGCGTGTGTGGAGTCGTTTGCGGGCTTCTGCAAGATCGGTATCGTCCATTTTTAGCATCAGCAGATCGAATTTGATTCGCTTCCGCCAGCGTTCGTCCAATTCTTCTTCGTTGGCTGCCCACGCAATCTCCTTGGCGTCACGAATCAAATCTTCGTCGACAGTGAAGTCATATTCCATATCAATTAAAGCGTCCAGTTTTGGAGCGCGGGTATCCATGCGAGATCGGAAGCGTTCGAAAACGTCGGCCGCAAACTGCACGTCCCCCTTGAGCAACTTGTCGTCTAAGGCCGTCTTCTCAGCTGAAAATTCATCAATGTCAGACTGGAGTAGATAAAGTTTTTGCGGATCCCAGATTTCGAGGTAGCGAGTCAGCAGTTTTTCTGACAATGCATCATTGACTTCCGGATGGTTGATGTGCCGACTGGACACCATTGCCGCCACGATCTGCGCGGTCTTACCGTCTTCGGCTGTCAGGACAATTTTGTCCGCTGCCGTGAGGGATTCGGGGACAAGTATCACGCCCGCCAGCAGCAAAGTGCAGCGACTGACGGTTCTGAGCGTTACCATTCTAACTTTCCTTCGACGGTCAAAGGGGCGGGACAGGAACAACCCGGCCCGCAGGGTCACGATAAATCAAGAGACACAATAACGTCCGGCTGGAAAGTGATTCTTCACGAATCCGAGAGGACACGCAATCCCATCGTAGACCAGTCGTCAGGTTTGGAGCAAGATCGTCTCGCTGATTGCGACGCGATTATTTTAACGCGGCAAGGCGACTTTGGGACGATTTGCCAAAACTGTGAGCGTCCCAAGCATCTGTTCGGGTGAGCCGGCGACTCGTTTTTCGTCTTCTGCGGCATACGAAAAGATGAGTGAGGTTTGTTGGCCTGACTTTGCCGTACACAGAAAATAGTCCCAGATCAGTGTCTTGTCGTTGGCTTTTCCCAGAGCCCGGACATGATGAACTCGCCAGCCGTTGATGTCGTCGTGGATTTTCGACGAATTTATCGCCCCCTTGCGTTCCGCCAACGCGGCCTGCACTTCATCCAGATATTCCTCTTCGGATGTTGATTCTCCTGCTGGAACAGCAGGGGATGGCGAGATGTTGCATTGCGCCACCAATGATCCGTCATGCATCATCCGCAGCATCACCATTTCGGGAGTTTCGTGAAAGACATGCCAGTTGCGATTATGAAGCAACATGACTTGCCCCGGTGTTGCGAGAGTCAACAAAAGTTTTCGTTCGTCCGGGACTTGTTCTGGCATCGTGTCTGGAAGACTATTGGCTGGAACGGCAGAGGCTTGAGTCCATACGATGGTGGCTGTCACATTGAGGCCCGGACTGAAAGGTCCCGGTTCACGCTGTTCTGACTGTACGGCTTCGAAAGCGCGAATGAACCGCTGCGTACGATCGAAGATCAGTTCACCTTTCAGTGTGACCTTTGTCGCGGAACCTGTGACTGCGCCTGTGGTGGTGCCTTCAAATGTCACAACCGCTTCGCTCGCCGTGAGTAACTTGAGTTGGCAGGTTGCCGTTTGCGAAACCGCCGCGTCGACGCCGACCAACATTGGGATCACCCATGCATCCGCGTTCCATTTTTCGCGTTCATCTTTCAGATTCCTTGCCGGCAGCAAGCTCGTTGCCACGAGCGGATCACATGGGATCTGGAGTAGATCCACCTGCGGCCGTGTGAGTCGCACATGGGGACTCAGTTGCAGCAGTTGATCCTCGGTACCGTAAAGATGAATGAGACGGGCCTGCGATGGCAAGACTACGGATGTCGCATGATCTTTACCAACCACGGATTCTGTTTCGGCCGCGGCAAAACGTCGCACAGCTCGCACCGCAAATGGACCGGTTGCGTCGGATGCAAATCTTCGTTGATCAAACGCAAATTTACCGGAACTGTTGAGATTCCATGCGGACGTACCGTTTTGCGCCGGTGTCAGCAGTTTGCCTTCAATCTTTAAGGCATATTCAACGCGCGTCGTCTGCTGTGGATTAGAAGAATCAGCGAGCAAAATTCCGTCTGCCGCAAGGACGCCCGTGTTTTCATCCGCCCTTGCGCAGGTCGATGATCCTGCCATGAAGATCAGCCCTGAACTGACGGCCAACGCCGCCGACATCAGCCTAGTCCGCACATAAAGCGTCGATCTGCCGCAACTGTCCGTAGTCATCACTTCGCCACTCCAATTGGCTCTGAGATCCATGCGTAACGCCGTCCCTCAAAAATACGAGACGTACGAGGCCCCAGATTGCGACGCATCTTTCCGAGATTCCCGAATCCCCGCAAGGGCGATTCGGAGATGTTTGCAGGACGTTGGACATTCCTGTCCGACCGCTGATTACCAAACCTCGTCCAATCGCACAAAAACGTCTTCCAGAATCGTCAACTGCAGCACGTCAGTTGTGGGAAGTAAAACATAGACACCATCGCGCAGGACAAGTTGCTCAACCTTGTGTTCGAACGGATCAACGATCCAGTATTCCGGCACGCCGGCCTTTTGATATCGCGCCCGCTTGAGTTTGCTTCGTCGGGTGGCTCAATATCCACATAGGCTCGAGAATGTTTGTTACGACCGATTGAGCCCCGTTCGGCTCGCCGTCGCATCGGCCTTTCGCCAGCCCATGGCAACTGAACTCATACTGCTTGCCACTGAACAGGTTTCGGTCGTTCGCGAGACGCAGCAGCCATCGAAGGGTTTCGATCTTACGTTGGCATCCGCCCGCAGATGAGCCTTACGCGAACTGTAGGTGGCTTCCACGAGCAGTTCCAGAATGTTGACGGCGTGATCTGTCACCCGCTGGCCGAAGATAAACTTTAGTTCTTCAGGAAGCTGTCCACGCGATCCAGCAGCCACTTGGTGAAGTCATACCACTTGATCAGCACGACCGGGGGATCGCTCTTACGTCCCATCGCGATTAATCTCACGATCCCGGGGTAGACTCAACGAATGGTGGAATCTCGGACAACATGGACATACGACGACAACGGGGCGGGGGCAAACCCCCTCATCCGGCCTCGCGGCCACCTTCTCCCCTGACGACAGGGGAGAAGGGACAGGAATGCCCATCCGGCCTCGCGGCCAACTTTCCCCCTGACGACAGCGATAAAGCCCAAAATGGAGAAGCCGTTCATCGACAAATTAAGTGCGCGGCATAGAAACCGGGATTATCGTCTGCGCGAGGCCCACTTCCGTTTTGCTCAATCCGTTGCAGGCAACTACTAACTGGAGAGCCGTGTGCGGGAAAACCGCCCGCACGGTTCGGAGGGAAGGGGGAGCTGAATTCATGCAGCCCTCCCTACCCCTATCGACGTGCAAAGTGTCCGAAAAAAAGACGATGTTTATCCTTGATGAGTGTGCACAGCTCAGCTCGGCACGATGCCATTGCTGGAGCAAGCCGTGACTCTGCTGCTCGATTATGGTTTGCAGGTCTGGACGTTCTGGCAGGACATGGAACAGGTGCGACCCAACTATCCCAGTCGGCATGAGGCGCTGATCAACAACGCAGCGCTGCAGTTGTGTGGAATCAGCAAGCGTATGATTGCGCGGCAGATGACGGAGGTGCTGGCCTGTTCGTCGGCAGATTTACTGACGATGAAGAATGAAGAATCGCGAGTATTTATGAAAGGGCAGGGCAACGCCCCGAGCTTCGTATTTCAAATTTCAAATCTCAAATACGAAATTTCAAATAGAACAATCTCGGCCCGCTGGGCACGTGGTCAAACGAGCCAATGCCAACCGCGTGCGGTATTGCGAACGAGGCACGAAGCAATTTATGTCACTCGAATTGTACTCACGGGCACCGCGTGCAGCAGGGTCTGCAGAACGACGCAGTAGCGTTCCGTGAGCTGGATCAGTTTGTCGAGATGTTCAGCTGGCACATCAGAGGTGATGTAAAAACGCAGTGCGATGCTGGTGAATCCCACCGGCACTGTTCGATCGACACCCAGCGTGCCTCGGAAGTCCATGCTTCCGATGGCGTCGATGTGGGCTTCGCGGATCTCCAACCCCAGAGCCGTTGCCACTACGGCCATGGTTGTTCCGGCGCAGGTGACAAGCGCCTGCAGGAGCATGTCGCCGGAACAGGCTTCCGATCCGTTACCACCAGCGAGGGGATGCAATCCGGCGATAATCTCCGTGCCATCGTTGGCTGGAATCGGCACCCGGCAGTTGAGAGCGGAAAAATCTACGATCCCGGTGGCATGCAGTTCAGCGATTGCGGCCTCAGGATTGGCCTGATATCGTTGTTTAAGTGGTGCCTGCAGGGACTTGAGTGCGTCGCGGTCCATGAATTCGGTTCCGTAGAAAATCCTGTTTCCAATCGAATCGATCAGTCCGATGGAGTCGAGTCGTGGCAACTGCTATGCTTCGCGTGGAAGCGTAACAGAAATTGCGGCGAAAGAGTTTCGGCCGAAAGTAAAAACGAGCCCTTGGACTGATCATGAGTACAGAAACACCGAAACGCCGAATCTGGATTGGCTTTGACCTCGGCGGCACGAAGATGATGGCGGTGGTATTTGACGACAAGTTGCAGGTGCTGGCAAAAAAACGCCGCAAGACGCGGGGCAACGCGGGTGAGCAAGTCAGTCTTGAACGCTTGGCGGAAACGATTTCGCAGGCGTTGACCGAGGCTGGGGTAACAGAGGAGGAAATCACAGGGATCGGAGCGGGCGTTCCTGGGCCGCTGGATCTCCAAAAAGGTATCATTCTGGAAGCTCCGAATCTGGGTTGGAAGAATGTGGACCTGCAGGATTTCCTGTCAAAGCGATTCAAGTGTCCGGCTTTGATCTGCAATGATGTGGATGCAGGTGTGTTTGGGGAATACACCTCCGGAGCAGGGCAGGGGTATCGTTGCGTGTTGGGTGTGTTTCCGGGAACCGGCATTGGCGGTGGCTGTGTGTACGAAGGCCGGATTTTCCGAGGTTCACGCTCGTCATGCATGGAAGTGGGATATTTGCAAATGGCAACTTCCGGAGGTGCCGCCGGCGTGGGACCGGTGGGGACCTTAGAGGGAATTGCCAGCCGGCTTGCGATAGCAGCGGAAGCTGCAAAAGCTGTGTACCGCGGTCAGGCACCCCACTTGAAGGGACTGACTGGCGCGGATCTTGCCAAGATTCGCAGTTCCTCCTTGGCGCAGTCAATTGAAATGGGTGACAAAGCAATTGAGGACATTGTGCGTCGAGCTGCCGAAGATGTGGGTCGAGGAATTGGCAGCCTGATTAATATTCTGGCACCAGATGTTGTCATTTTGGGTGGCGGACTCGTGGAAGCCATGCCCAAACTCTATCTAGAATCCGTAAAGGAAGGTGTGCGTCGAAACGTATTGCCTTCCCTTATGGATTGTGCGAAGCTCAAAGTCAGCGAACTTGGCGACCTTGCGAGTGCGACTGGTGCAGCAGCATTGGTGCGGCAGGAAATAGGATCGAAAGACGCGAAGAAAGTCTGACACAGGCCATGACAACGGGGAACGAGACAACTCAAAATGACCTGCCGGTTCGCGCGGATGCGGCTCCCGATGCCGCGTCAGAGTCGGTGCGAGGAGCAAATGCGTTTCCCTTGGCCGTGATTGAACTCGGGACATCCGCCATTCGCATGGCGGTGGGTGAAAGCGATGGCAGCTCTCGCGTTCGCGTGCTGGAGCAACTTGTCCGCGGTTTGAGTCTGGGAAAAGACACGTTTACGCAGGGCGAGATCCAACGCAAGACACTGCAGGAGACGATCCGGATTCTGAAGAGTTACCGGCGGAAGCTCAAAGAGTATCAGTGTAGCGATCCGAAACACATCCGGATTGTGGCGACCAGTGCGGTGCGCGAAGCGACAAATCGGATCGAAGTGCTCGATCGAATTTATACGGCCACAGGGCTTTCGGTTGAAATTATTGACGACGCGGAAATCGCGCGTGTGACGTACCTTGGTGTTCGCCCGCTGCTGCAAAATGACCCAACGCTGGCAGACGGGCTGACTGTCGTTGCGGAAGTTGGCGGTGGCAATACGGAAGTGCTGGTCCTGAAGGGCAAGGACATTATTCATTCGCAGCCCTACCGCTTGGGCTCGCTGCGGCTCCAGCAGATGATTATTCATTCGCAGACCACGCGCAGTCGGATGGGCAGCATCATGATCGGTCAAATTGACCGTTCCTTTGAGCCACTGCTGGACATCATTCCGAAAAACAGTCCGGTGGAATACGTGGGGCTTGGCGGCGACATGCGTTTTGCCGCAAAAGTGCTGGGTGTTGAACTTCCGGCGTCCGGTCTCACGCGCATTGGCGTCGAAGACCTTGACAAACTCACCGGCAAACTGCTGTCGCTGACTGTCGATCGCATTATGCGAAAACATCACCTCGAATTGTCTCAGGCTGAGACCTTGGTTCCTTCGTTATTGGCGAACCTGCGCTTGGCACAATTGCTGGGATGTTCTCAACTACTGATCACGGGCCTGAATCTACGTGATGCGTTGCTGCAGGGAATGCTGCGGTCGAACGACTGGTCAACCGACTTCTGTGATCAGATCGTCAACTCTGCCACTGAACTGGCGCGAAAGTATCAGGTCGATTTGCCACACGCGCGGCATGTTGCCGAACTGGCTCGGACGCTTTTTCGTGCACTCCAGTCTGAACACCGCATGGATGCACGATGCGAGACACTCTTGTATGTCGCATCATTGTTGCACGAGATTGGCCTGTTTGTGGGTCTGTCGGGATACCACAAGCATTCGCACTATTTGATCTCGCACAGTGAGTTGTTCGGACTGAACAAACAGGATCAACAGCTGGTGGCCATGATCGCCCGGTATCACCGTCGTGCAGCACCGAAACCGACGCACGAATTATTTGCCCGACTGGATCGAGACAATCGCGTCGTTGTCTCGCGACTGGCGGGAATTCTGCGAGTTGCGGTTGCGTTGGACCATACAGGAAGCCAGCGCGTGCGTGACATTGAATGCACGATCGAACGACATCGTCTGATCGTCACCGTAAGAAATTCTGCTGGCGACCTGTCGCTCGAACGGATGGAACTGCGTCAGAAAGCCTTGCTCCTTGAAGACACTTTCGGGCTGGGTGTGCTCCTCCGTGAATCGCCGCGGTAAATTGCGTGCTTGTTCGAGAAATAACCTATGTCTGACACACAAAACCTACTGACAAATCGTGAGTTAAGCTGGCTAGAATTCAATCAGCGAGTGCTGGATGAAGCCTCCGATCCGGCGGTACCATTACTGGAGCAATTGAGGTTTTTGGCGATCACGGCGTCCAACTTGGATGAATTCTTCATGGTTCGCGTGGGCAGTCTGCTGACAGCCATCCGGGCTGGAGAAACGGGCAATGATCCGTCTGGCATGTCTCCGCTGGAACAGATCAATGCGATCAGTATCCGGACCCAGAAGATGGTGGCCGAGCAGTATCGGATTTATCTGAATCAGCTGGAGCCACAACTCGCGGAAGCCGGTATTCGGCGTCGACGAATCAGTGAACTGAATGATCGGCAGATCGAATTTGTCGATACCGTATTTCAGGAGCAGATCCAGGCTGTACTGACGCCAATCGCGGTGCATGATCCCGCGAGGTTTCCACTTTTGTTTGGACGTACGGTAAACGTCGTGGTGCAGTTGAAATGCAATTCCGAAACTGAAGCATGGCGTTTTGCCGTGATTCCTTTTGGGCGGTACGATTTGCGTTACATCACGCTGCCTAGTATCGGTGGTTATGAATTTATTCTGACGGAAGATGCCATTTCTCTGATGGCCCAGCGCTTCTTTCCTGGGGAAGAAATTCTGGCGACTGTGCCGTTTCGCGTGACGCGCAATGCCGACCTGACCGTGAGTGATGAGGATGGGGCTGACTTGTTGGCGGAAATGGAAGATGTGCTGGATGATCGCAAAGACAGTTTTTGCACGCGGCTTGAAATTACCGACAATGTCACCAGACCCATTTTGGAGTTTCTTAAGACGCTGTTGCGGGTTGGCGAACGCGATGTTTTTCTAGTGCCGGGTCCGGTGGGTCTCAGCGAACTGATGCAGTTGTCCCATGTGAGTGGTTTTGATCAGCATCTGTATCCCAACTGGACACCATGCGCGTCGCCTAAGCTGGACCCGTCTGAATCGATCTTTGACACCATGAAGTCGCAGGACGTGCTCTTGCACCATCCCTATGAATCATTTGATCCAGTGCTGCGATTACTTGCGGAGGCTGCCGATGATCGAGACGTGGTGGCTATCAAGCAGACGCTGTACCGCACCAGTCGCAACAGTCCGATCGTGAAGTCACTTGTGCGGGCGGCAGAAAATGGCAAAAACGTGACCGTCATCGTGGAGCTTAAGGCGCGCTTTGATGAAGCACGTAATATTGAATGGGCGCGCCAGCTGGAACACAGCGGCGTGCAGGTCATCTATGGAGTACGTGGACTGAAGACGCACGCTAAGGCCTGTATTGTCGTGCGCCGGGAATCACAAGGCTTTCAACGCTACTGTCATTTCGGGACAGGAAACTACAACGAGATCACTTCACGCTTCTATACGGACATCAGTCTGCTTACCTGCAATCGTGATCTAGGTAACGATGCGATCAGTTGGTTCAATGCGGTTACCGGAGCATCCCAGATTCAGCAGTTTTCGCAGATCGAGTCGGCTCCCATCGGAATGCGTGAAAAGCTGGTGGAAATGATTCAGGTGGAGACGGAACGAGCGCGGAACGGGGATCGCGCACAAATTATGGGGAAGCTGAATTCACTAGCCGATCCCGGGATGATTGAGGCCTTTTATGAAGCGTCTAAGGCTGGGGTTAAGATTGAACTGAGCGTCCGTGGAGTCTGTTGCCTAAAGCCGGGCGTGCCTGGCCTGAGCGAGAATATCAGCGTGACCAGTGTGATCGATCGATTTCTCGAACATGCAAGAATGCTGTATTTCCTCCACGGCGGTGATGAACGTGTCTTTATCTCGAGCGCTGACTGGATGCCACGCAATCTTGATCGACGCATCGAACTGCTCGTGCCTGTTCTGGATGACAGTTGCAAACGCCGAGCAATCAGTATTTTGAAGACATGTCTGCGGGATAATATGAAGGCCCGTATCCTGACGGCAGATGGCTCCTATCTGCCACCGGAAGGTTCACCGCCGCGTCCCTATCGCAGCCAACTGGAATTCCAGCGTCGCGCGCGAGAAGCCGCTGAAAATGCCTTTGAGCGTAACCGCACGACGTTTGTTCCAATAGAACCAAATAGCTGATGCGTTGACCGTATGCCGAAGTCCTCTGCAGATGCCGGCGGTAGTCGCTGGACTGGCACCGCATGGACGGCTGGCGTTGTTGGTGAAAGTCGCTACGGGATTCTGAACAGAAAACTGGACACACTTGGCGGATCTCAGGTATCCTCCGCGCTCTGCTCAGTTTTAGGCAATGTGGATCCTCTCCCCGAGATCAGGTCTTAGCTGATTTTAAAGCATCCCGCCGAATTCCGTTCCGCTTGAAATCGTCACTTCGCTCATGATTTTCTTACCTGCATCTTCTGGCACGTGCACTTCCGCTCTTGGGCACCTGCGCGCCGCTGAAAGGCTGCGTGCCCGCCATGCGACGATGAATCGGCGCGTCGCATTGTCGGCGGGGGCTGCTGGCATGTTTTCAGGGCTGTCTTTTTCGCCAACGTGGGCTGGCGATGCGGTGGCTGTCCCCAGTCAGGTACCGGGTTTTGGAAAAGCTAAGCGGTGCCTGCTGTTGTTTATGTGGGGAGGGCCAAGTCAGCTGGACACATTCGACCCGAAACCCAATGCCCCGAGTGAAGTGCGCGGTGAGTTTGGGGCAATCCCCACCGCGACGCCCGGGCTGCAGATTTGTGAGCATTTCCGAAACCTCGCTCCTCTCACAAATCTGGTCACCGTCATTCGGTCTTTGAATCATGACGATCCGGCGCACTTGAGCAGTGCGCACACGGCGATGACCGGACAACTTCCGCCGGTCAACAAGAGTGACGATGAACCTCCCAGCCGCGATGATTCACCTCAGCTTGGCGCGCTGCTGTCGAAGTTTCGTGATGTGCCTCTCGGATTGCCTGCGAGTGTCACGATGCCGTGGAAAACGTTTCATCCGGCTGCTCCGGGAGGTGAATCTCCAGGTCAGTCAGCAGGCTGGTTAGGGCCCGTGGCCGATCCGATGCTTGTGACGGGCGATCCAAATCTTTCAAATTGGTCTGTACCGGCGTTGCAGTTGCTGGATGGCTTAGACACGCAGCGGCTAGACCATCGTCGCGCGTTACTGGCATCGATTGACCGCCAGCAGCAGGCGTTGACGGATCTTGCGACGCTGGGGATGACGACGCAACAAGAGCAGGCGTTTCGGCTGTTGAGTTCCCATCAGATCCGAAATGCCTTTGATCTCAGCGCAGAGGATCCAGCCACGCGCGACCGCTATGGTCGCAACATCCACGGACAGTGTGTGTTGCTGGCCAGACGCTTGCTGGAACACGGCGTTCCGTTTGTGTCAGTCAATTGGCACAACGACGGCCAAAATTTTTGGGATACGCATGGAAACAACTTCAAGCGTCTGAAGCACGATTTGATTCCTCCGTCTGATCAAGCTCTGGCGGCAGTGCTGACGGATTTACAGGACCGCGGAATGCTCGAGGACACGTTGGTTGTCTGGGTTGGTGAATTCGGTCGGCGTCCACAGATTACAACGAGTAATGCCGGCCGTGAACATCACCCATTCTGTTACAGTGGACTCATGGCCGGTGGCGGCATCAAGGGCGGTTCAATTTACGGAGCCAGCGACGAAATCGCCAAGTTCCCGTCCGACAATCCCATGTCGCCCCGCGATCTCGTCGCGACAATGCTGCACGCCCTCGGAGTTCCTTCCGGAACAACACTGAACGATTTCACCGGCCGCCCACGCGGATTGTACGGTGGGAATCCGGTGCTGCCGTTGTTTGGTTGAGCGACGTTGCTTGCTGGGCACCTGTCAGATTTCAAAATGGAGGTGACGTTCCTGCTGTATGGACTCGCGTTCAATCGTGAGCTGGCGTCGGCTAGTCTGGTTGCCGTCACTCTTTGCCACGATTCCTGTAGCCTAGACATTCATGTCCGAGCCCTCGCTAGGGAGGGGGCAGCGGGGGTAAGATTGTGGGACTGGAGCGGGATTCGCTGCGCACCGCATCTCGGCGATGCAACGGACAGGTGAGTCCGGGGTGCATGTGAATGCTCAATTGTGTCTGACGTTGGATAAATAATGACGGAGAATCTTGCGAATGTGCCTGCGGTCTGGGTGCTGATCTTTGATCGGTATTTGGGAGATGTGGCGTCTGAAGAATCGGGGGGGGGACCTTCTACCAGACGGCTGACTCCAGCCACTCGTCAGGGAAACATAGACGCGTTTGATCGGCTTGATCTGGAATCAACGTGTTTTGAACAATTCTTGCTGCAGAATGTGCGCAGCAAGATTTCAGCCGAGGAAGTTTTTGGCGGTGAGCCAGCGTTCCGGAAACTGGCGGAAGCGATGACTGCGGCCAAACAGACGGTAAGTCTCGTAAGGCTGACGGTGGAGGATGCAGTCTTCGTGGATCATGGAGCCAGCGGTCAACTGGAGTCGGTGCTCCGCGGTTGCGGGATGCCGCTGCGGGCAGTAATCGAGCTTGATTTTAGCAATGCTGCTGCTGCGTCGGCAGCGACTTCGGATGACGGCTTAGCAAACTTGGATCCTGCGTTTCAGGCGAATCTGGTCTGGATAGAAGTCTCGATTGTGGCGTCAGCAAACGCAGCAAACGAGATCCTCGATACTGTCTTGAGACGTCGGCAGTCTTGTTCGATTCAGGATGGTCGTAGTCCGGTGCTGATCGTGACGTTTCGCACGGGTGCTGATCGCGATGTGCGTGAGCCCTTCAAGTCCGGGATTGCAGAAGATCGGATGCATGTGCCGTTGTGGATTCAACCGCATCCGGGTCATGCGTGCCGGGTCCAAGCGCTGGCCGGCAGTTTTGATCTGCTGCCGACGATTGAAACATTCCTTGGCAGTGTAGGGGCGTCTGCTGAATCCCGTCCGCCAGACGTGGCTCAGATTGCTGATTCTTCGGAGCGGCTGGTCGCCGCGCAGAAATTGTCTTCAGCTCAACGGAGTCTGGCGTTCCTCTGTGGTGCCCCGCAGGTATGTCCGAATCGCCTGCTGCTGCTCCACGGCGACGGATGGAAGGGGGCCCGGACGGAAGAATTTCTGCTGGTGATTTCCGAACACCATAAATCAGAAGCTGAAAAAACCGAAACCAACGATGACGATGCCACCGAACCATCCCGCCGCCTATTTGTGAAACCGGAGGATCGCTATAACGTTAACGATGTGAGCGGAACTTACGCGACCGCGGTGGATGAACTTGCGCGCCTGATGCCGTGAGACGACGATGTCGAGATCCTGAAGCACAGAACCTTGACGATAAGCTGAGCGGGCCTTGACAATCTCAATTCAACGGAATTTGTCTGCTAGATTCTCAACGGAACGCCGTCTGCTATGATCAAGAGTGAAGGCTCCGGGAGTCACGCTCCACTCAGAGAGTCAAGTTACGGGAATATCACAAAATCGGCCAGAATGTGCCGGAGAAAATTCATGGCGGAAGAGATTCAAAAGGACGTCTCGGCGGAGGCTGTTGAACTGCTGCATACGGCGTATGGTCAACTGAAAGAACAGATTGGCAAAGTGATTGTGGGGCAGGATGAAGTGCTTGAGCAATTGCTCATTGCCCTCTTCAGTCAGGGGCATGTGCTGCTGGAGGGTGTCCCTGGCCTTGCGAAGACGTTGATGGTCAGCACGCTGGCCCGCAGTCTGTCGATGAATTTTTCACGCATCCAGTTTACGCCGGACCTGATGCCGGCGGATATCACCGGCACGGACATCCTGCAGGAGAACCGCACCACCGGACAGCGCGAGTTTCGGTTCATTCAGGGACCGCTATTTCACAACGTCGTGCTGGCAGACGAAATCAACCGCACACCTCCGAAGACTCAGGCTGCATTGCTGGAAGCCATGCAGGAACGACAAGTCACCGTTGGTCAGACAATTCACAAACTCAGTTCGCCGTTCTTCGTGCTCGCAACTCAGAACCCGATTGAACAGGAAGGCACATACTCGCTTCCCGAAGCGCAGCAGGACCGCTTCATGTTCAAGGTTTACGTGAAGTATCCGAGCTTTGAAGAAGAGCGGCAGATCGCGCGCCAGACAACGTCGAATGCGAAGCCCGAAGTCAAAGCCGTGCTGACGGGTGAGCAGGTCCTGAAGATTCAGACGACGGTCCGCCAGGTGCCGGTGTCGGATCATGTCATCAACTATACGTTGGCACTCGTGCGTCAGACGCGCGTCGGCGAACCGGGGACACCGCAGTGGATTAACGATTGGCTCGCCTGGGGCGCTGGTCCAAGAGCCGTGCAGAATCTGCTGCTGGGAGCCAAGACCCGCGCACTGCTGAGTGGCCGGACGACGGTTTCGACCGACGACATTCAAAAGCTGGCGGCACCGGTGCTGCGGCATCGCATCGTGCCGAACTTTACTGCTGAAAGTGAAGGCATCACGTCCGACAAAGTTGTCGAACGTCTCATCAAGGAAACACCTGCCCGGGAAAGTGAACTTACAATTGACCCAGCACTTGGAAAGATTTTTGCGGCCTGAAGAGATCGCGAGAATCGCGAGACTGGAGCTGCGAGCACGCCGCGTCGTCGAAGGGTTCGTCTCGGGGATGCATCGCAGTCCCTACTTCGGACAGTCGCTGGAATTTCTGCAGCACCGTGAATACGTGGCCGGGGACGACCTGCGTCGTATTGACTGGAAGCTCTGGTCGCGCTCCGACCGTTACTATCTGAAACAGTACGAAGAAGACACCAACGTCCGCGTCGCGCTCGTCGTCGATGGCAGCGAATCGATGCAGTTTAAAACCGGACCGATGTCGAAATTTGACTACGCCCGCACGGTTGCCGCCGCCGTAGCCATGCTGGTACTGAAGCAGCACGATTCTGCGGGTGTGAGCGTGTTTGATTCCACCGTCCGCAGTCAGATTCCTGCCAGCAGCCGCAACAATCATCTGCAGGCGATCATGGCCGGGCTGGAAGTGCAGACGGCCGGCGGAAAAACAGACATTTTCGGCGTGCTCCGCCGCGTGAATGAATCCCTCGTTCGCCGCAGCATCGTGGTGCTGATGTCCGACTTGTTCTGTCCGCGCGAAGAACTGTTCAAGGGACTCACGATGCTGCGACAGCGCGGCCACGAAGTCATCGCCATGCACATTATGGATGACGAAGAACTGGATTTTCGGTATTCGGGCACACTGCGGTTTGAAGGACTGGAAGGCAGTGGCAGCCTGACATGTGACCCCGCTGCTCTTCGCGCAGGCTACATGCAGGCGTTGGAGCGCTTCCTCGACACCATCCGCCGCCGTTGTGCCGGAAGCGGCGTGGATTACAAACTCATCCGTACAAGCGACAACCTTGATGCCGCATTGGCGCACGTGCTGATGCAGCGACTGAAGCGCAGATGACCAGTCTTGGCATTTATTTCAAATCTCAGATTTCAAATTTCATATAGCATCATGTCCACACTCACCCAGTTCTTCTCACACCTGCGTGAGGTGCCGTGAACGCAGGAGACTGGGGCTCGCCGGGCTCGCACGTCACAAATCTAATCGAATTTACGAGAATCTGCGACGACTCGATTGCTCCACTGAAAGCAACTTTTTCGTTTGAACACGGGTGATCGAGTGATTTTCCACCCATAATCAATTATCGAGAGGAACGGTTTTGAGTTTTGATTTTGACGAGAAAATAACGGCACTCACGTTGCCAGAGTCACGAAGCCGCCGTTTCCATTCTTCCATTCTCAGCGGAAAAAACGGCGGAAGGTAGCCTTTAAGGCGCAGGATTGCGAACTCTTAAAACTTCGTCAGTTGTTGACTATAACGCCCGATTCGTCAGCAATGACAATGGGTATTGGAACAGGGACTTCGCTGGAATCGCCAACAACTCCACAACCACTGACCGATATCACTTTTGCTCAATCACTGTTGCAAACCGGAACGATCAATTCGTCGATGATCGCGACGAGTGGTGTCACGTTGACCGCTGCTCAAACGCCACGGGGTATTCAATCTGCGGCGGGTGCTGGAGTTGGACAGCCTCCTGCTGGTAATCCGGCGATGTCACCTGCTCCAGGCGGATTCGCGATGCAAGATCCGCCACCCGTGACAGGATTCTTGAATTTACGCGTCGATTACCGCTATTTCGGTACGACCCCTGAGATGATTTTTAACGGCGCAGGTAGAGCAGACAACGGGATTGTTAACTATGACTCTGGAGTACCGTTCATTCTTGAGGGACATGTGTCTGGCCCAGCGATTCTGAGACTCACCTTTCCTGACGGTAGCGTATCGCCAGTGGAGATCAATGGTCCATTTGGTTTCCAGATGCCCGTATCAATCTACGGCTTTGCGATTAATCAGCAAATGCAAATGAAGGCAGAACTGTTGAGTAAAGCGACTGGTCAGCAGATTTCACAGGCGATTGCCGAGGAAAAGGTGGCTGGTGTTGAGTTCAAGTTTGCTGAGGTACTTAGCCCGCTCGGTGAAAAGGCTGACGCAAAGATCAGCGACATTGTGCAATCAAAAGCTGGCCAAGTTTTTGGCCCACGCCTGGCCGATGATTTTCTGACGGAAATGGCAAATCAGCGACTTGGCGCCGACGCAACGGGGCCCGGGATCGCGGAACTCAAAGAGACAATCCGTGGGGAAATCATCGGGTTCCGTACAGAATTTACCACAGAGTTCGAGCGGATTGGCAGGACTGCGATAACCCAAGCCATTGACGGAGACGGCCTGACGCATAGTTTCCGCTTCGGTGGGACAAACCCATCTGGTGCGGACTTTGCTGCAGACATGGCGGCTTACAAGTCCGCGATCGCCAATACCCATGACTCAGGAAATGTACTGGACTTCGTCAAGTTGCAATTCGGTGGCGTGGATCAGAACGCTCTCATTGATTTTGTCAAAGCTCCGAACGGCAGACACTTTGGAGACATATACAAATCAATTGCTGTCGATGCCACCATAAATGCAAATATTATCGCCAACGAAAAATTAATTGCGACGATCTCATCGGCAGTGAACGGCGTTAGCGTTGATAGCGTCAGACAGGGCCGCATCGGCGTAAAGACGGAGGCGGCGGTCCGCTTCATCAACCCACTTGGCGATCGTGTTGGAAAGCGTCTTCGTCGCGCAATCAGCGGATATTACGAGCATAAGCCCAACACCGATCCCGCAGGTACGCCAAACGACCAAAAAGGGTTTTCGGACGAAATCGGCCTTAGGGCGTTGCTTGAACAATAGCGCTTCGCTCGAAGTGAAACATGGATGGTTCTACTACGCCGGAGAAATCGTAAATGCAATCAGTGTCACGAAATTTGGGCGATAATTACCAACCGGATCGCCCTCCGAACGATTATCGACAGAGGTTTGTTTACCGAGTTCGTTGCCAAGCAGTCCGCATGGAAAATGGCAACTATTCTGGCAGTAGTTGCAGCGTGTGCGGCATCGCCTGTCGTTTGAAGTCGAGTTTGCTGCACCTTGTATTGGCATTCGTGGTTCAATTCCGTTGGGTGGAGCTATGTATCGCCCAAGAGCCGACTGGAATTGATGCTATTCTGCGAGGCGATCTCTCCGAACTGAATGTGGCGTTGCAATGTTTTCGGGACCCGATTTCAAGTTTCTCTGGTATGAGTGATCTACAATTCGTATTTGTCAACTCCTACTATCGCGTAACGAACTTGACCCGTGATACGCGACGGTATGAGTTGCGGCGACAGGGCTTGGACTCCCAGCTGCGGATGGATCACGGAGTCCTACCCTGCCTCATCCAATGTAAGGATGGCATTGAATTCAGACGCAACACAGAATCGCGTTGGGAATTTCGAAAGGCACCAGAGTGGTATTTTCGACTTGACGAAAAAAATCGTGACAACTGCACAGTACCTGAGGGCGTTAAGCCTAGCGATCCGCAAGTTCTAATTGATCTCAAGGGGTTCGTTGGAAGACTCGTGGAAGGAAACGAAAGTGCCTTCCAGTTTGACCGGGTGACTGGGACTTGGTGGGCATTGTACGAAGCAAAAGGCATTTTCATCGAGTTGCGATTCAGAACCCCATCGGATTCCCGCGTGCTTGGGCACAGTCTGGCTGAGATTATTACTTTCAGACCCACTACAGATCCGGAGAAGATCCCATCTGTTCTTTTAGATGTTCGGGGAATCATTTGTGGTACCGATTCTCCTTATCAAATTCAATTTGCCGACTCATCATTCCTAACTGAAAAGCTCGATGCCATTCTTGTGCAACGGCCCTGTCCGCTCCGGATGCCGAAAACGAATGCAGATGACGAGGCCGCCAATCAGATGCATGCTCTGTTGACCGAGAGTTTTGGCGATCCAACAGTCAAGACAAACCTAGGTTTCCTGAATACCGCAACGCTGCTCGTCAATAGAGATGGAGATGGAGTCACAGGCACACCAGACCGGCAACGTGTACTTGAGATTCTGCCGAAGTTCATCGCAAATCTGCGGCTTTTACGCCGCTACATGATCGCGAAGTATGTTGATAAGCATCAGATTCCAATCGACGATCCTGCCATTTGGGGTGAGTTGACGCTACGCTCTCTAGACGGTTCGAGTTTCTCAACTTTGCATGAATACACTGCACTTCTTTTGCAAAATAAGACGCCGACTAAAGAAGAACTGGGCCTGTTGCTGGACTACATGGACGCGCTGGCGGATCTGGGTAGCCCTTCTTTTGCACCCATATTTCGTGCGATCGAGAATATGCAAAAACCGGACCTGACGACAATTCTGTTCGATGCGATCCATCGAAGCCGCTGGCAGCGTCCGTGCGACGAACGGCACGTGCTCGTCTGCCTTGGAGCCCTCGAGTCGCCTGATTTCCAAAGCGAGGCCGCGATCAAAGTCTGCGTCGAAACGCTCATTCGTCTTGACAAATGCAACGAGGTGCCGGTGTCTGCGTTGAAGAAGTGGTGGAAAAACGAAGTGGTCGCCGCTGAGATACCAACTCAATGGGACGGTTTGAACATTATCTCTCGCCAGCCGTCAGGACGAGCGTGGTTGTTGCGGGAGCTTGAAGATCTGGATTCGGCATCAACTCTTGCCGTGCCGATTCGGCATATCCTGAGCGAACGAGCGAAAACCACACAGGAATTCCAACGGTGGGATTTCATGACCAGCGCCGAATGTGAAGACATTCTTGCCAGGGTCAAGTAGGACACCGCTGCCAAGGTAAGCTGGTGTCAGTCCCTGTTCAATGCAGTGAAAAAGACCACCGTCTCAAGTGAATGACAAGCATTCCGCGATGTGCTACCATTTTCCAACTGTCATATTGAGATTGGCATCTCTGGGAATTCACTGTATTTCACTCTCGTCCCGGGGCTCCAGCCTTGGAACGCACTGCCTCCGTGAAGTGTGTTCCGAGCCTGGAGGCTCGGAACGAGATGATGATCCAAAGACAGAAACGGAAATGACAAACGAAAAATGTCACATTAAGAATGACAAATCTCAGAATTTGACATCTGTCATTTTTATTTTTCAATTGTCAATCCTGAATACTGAAAATCCCCCCCATGTCTTCCCTCACCCAGTTCTTCCTCAACCCAGCCTACGTGCTGCCGGGGGCTGCGCTGGTGTTGGTGCCGATTCTGATTCATATTCTCAGCCGGCTGCGATACAAGAAGGTGCGATTTGCCGCGATGGAATTCCTGCTGGAAAGCGAAGAACTCAATCGCCGTAGGGTTGTGCTCGAGCAGTTGCTGCTGTTGCTGTTGCGAATTCTGGCCGTGCTGCTGATCGGATTGCTGATTGCCCGGCTGGTGCTTGATCCCAGTCGCCTGCTGATGCTGCGGGGAGCCAGCATGCATCATGTCGTGTTACTGGACGATTCGCTTTCGATGAGGGATCGGGAAGGCGACGCGGCAGTGTTTCAGCAGGCCCTGCTGACCCTTGAGAACATGCTCACAGAAGGAAGTCAGCAACCTGGTGCATCGCGCGTCACGATCCTGTCGATGACCGACCCAAGACGGCCAATTGTTGCCGATCGAGAGCTCGACGCGGCCTTCGTTCAGGAAATTCTGCCGCGCCTTCGGAATCTGACATGTTCCTGGCGTGCGGCCTCACCAGTGGATGCCATTAACGCGGCGAAAGATATCCTTGCCGCAGACGGTGGCGCGTCTCCGCAGGTGCATGTGTTAACAGACCTGCGTGCGTCGGACTGGAACAACCGTCCGGAAGTTGTCGCAGCGCTGGAATCGCTGAAGTCGATCAAGGCATCGGCAGACCTGATCAAAGTTGTCAAAGACACACATTCGAATGTGGCAATTCAAGAGTTGAAGGCTGAGACTCTGGCCGTCGCACAGGGCGTGCCGTGGCGGATGACGCTAACGCTGAAAAATTATGGCGCCGGAAAAGCTGCTGGATTACGTGGCACCGTGTTGCTGGACGGCGCATCGTTGCCAGCCAGAATTCTGATCCCGGATATTGAACCCGGGGCGAAGTTGGAAATTTCCCATGACGTGACGTTTGATTCGGAGGGTCGCCATCAGCTTGAAGTGCGGCTGGAAGATGACGCGCTGCGGGAGGATAATCGGCGGTTCTTGGCGGTCGATGTGACGGAACGCCGGTTGATTCTGATTGTTGATGATGAAGGTCAGCAGGACGATGCGTCGTTTGTGGCTGCCGCGCTGAGTGCCGATCCGGCGCTCACGGGACTGGCCAGCGAAGTTCGCGCATCTCGGACATTGACTTCGACAAACCTGAAGAACTATGACTGCATCTATCTTCTGAACGTCCGCGATCTCCCGGCGGATGTGACACTGCTGCTTGCCGAATACGTTCGCAGCGGGGGCGGAATCGTGTGGTTTCCGGGTGAGCAGGCGAATGTGCGCTGGTATTCCGAAACACTCCGGGAACCATCATTGAAAATTTTTCCGGCACCAATCGGAACGGTCCACGAGATCGATCCGGGTGATCAGGCGACCGAAGACGTGAATCCGTTTGTCACGCCCGTGTTTGAAGTGCATCCGATTTTTATGGTTTACAATTCGCCGGATAGTCCGTTTCCTGACACCGTCCAGATCGCCCGTTGGCTGCAGGTCACAGACGACTGGAAGGCTGACGATGTGGAACGTGCGGATGGTGTGCGCACATTGATGCGTTTGCAGACAGGCCAGCCTGTGGCATTTGAACACGCCGTCGGGAAGGGGAGGGTGCTGACGTTTCTCACAGGTGCCGGACGTCGCTGGAGCAACTGGCCCGTCGCGCCTGCCGCACCGGGATATGTAGTGATGCATCTCTTGATTCATCAGTACCTGCAGCGTCCGACCGACAGCGTCGAATTGCGGGAACTAACGGAACCGTTGCGCCTGCAGTGGCCGCTCAGTCGGTTCACTGACAATGTCGAAGTTTATTTGCCGGAAGCTGGACCCAACGATGAACCTGTCGCCGAGACATTTGTGCGGCTTCAGGCAACTTTGTTGAAGACGGCTGAAAACGCTGCGACCGGAACAGAGCCGAAAGCTCTGGGTCAGGATGACAACTCACCTTCAGGAACGCCACTGACCGAGCAGGAATTGGAACTTACAATTCCGCAGGCAGAGCGACCGGGAATTTACCGCGTGCGCCGCTTTGATTCCGAAGGCAGCGTTAATGATACCGTGATTGCACTCAATGTCCCGACGTCTGAAAGCGCATTAGCGATTGCCGATCAGGAACAGCTCACAAGTCAGATCGAGTTGGATCATTTGCGAATTTTGGAAGCAGATTCCGTCAGCTCGCTGGGTGGTTCTGCCGCGGGTCGCGAACTACGTTGGCTGCTGCTGGGATTGCTGCTTGCGGCACTGATTGCCGAACAACTGCTGGCGTTGCGTCTCAGCTACCATCCGGAGGTGGCGAAATGAGTTTTCAGTTGTCTGTTTTCAGTTTTCAGGGGTTGAGTTTGGGCGTTCAGCTTGCCGAGAACGAGTCATTCGACTCAGAATCAACCAAAGAGTCATCATTGGCCGCAGTCACCGGGATGGAAGTTGAATCGCAGTCGTTTCAAACGACGGAGTTGGATTTTCCGGTCTCGACGGCCGGCATTCTGTTGCTCCTGGGCAGTGTCGCCGTTCTAGCTGCGGTGACTGTCCGCACGTTGTTGAGGGACTCACGGTTTCTAAAGACGCGTGACCGGGTTGTTCTGTTGGTTCCCCGGATACTGGTGTTGGCTCTGGTGCTTTTGATTGTGCTCAATCCGCAACGGCGGACGCAGTTGAGTCGCATCGAAAAATCACGCGTTGGGATTCTGCTTGATACTTCGTTGTCAATGGCTTGGCCCGCTGAAGATCCTGTTGTGAGCGGCAAGGCGCTAGCCGCCGGTGAGGAAGCTCAAACGTCGGCAACACCGACGGCGAGCGCCCCGTCGCTCACAGACGCGGCGCAGACCCGCGCCGCTGCTGCGGTGAAATCATTGATCTCATCCGGGTTGTTATCGGAACTCAGCAGGAAGCACGCAGTATCCGTCTACACGTTTGATTCATCGCTGGCCGGTCCGTGGGCGATCGTGTCTGAAGATGCAGTGCGGTTCGTCGATGTCGATGCCGCCGCTGCTGGGCTTGAGAAGGGGTCAGCCCCTGAAACGCAAAAGGGTCTGCCGCCTGGTCAAGCGGCAACGGTATCGCTAGATGAACAGGCCCAGGCCGCTGCCGGCCTGGTGTCTGATCCGGCAGCGATGGCAAAATGGGATTCGATCTTTCAACCTCGCGGTGCTGAAACGCGCATTGGTGAATCGCTGTATCAACTGATCGGTCAGATTTCGGGGCGCACGCTGAGTGGCGTGGTGGTGATTTCCGATGGCCGATCCAACATGGGGTTGGATGTAGAACCTGCGCGGGTTAGAGCAGAACGATCAGGCACGCGACTGCTTACGGTTGGCGTTGGCAGTCAAAAGCCGCAGATGAATCTGTGGGTTGCCGGGATGCAGAGTCCCACCGATGTGCACCAGGGAGATCCGTTTGATATTACCGTCATGCTGCAAGGGACGGCTTCGAGTGGCCAGCAGGCAACCGTGCGGTTGTTCGAACAATCGTCGGACGGAGACGGTAAAGATCGGCGACAAATCGCGGAGAAAACAATTGAGCTGGGTGAGGATGCGATTCCTGGGTCAGTGCGATTCAGCCAAGAACTGAAGGTGCCGGGCAACTATGATTTTTCGGCTCGGATTGAATCCACGACAGGCAGTTCGGAAATGACGCTCGATGACAACGAGCGGCGGCGTACGATCGAAGTCACCGATCGACGGATGAAGGTGCTGGTCATCTCCAGCGGGCCGATGCGAGATTATCAGTTTGTTCGCAACACTCTGTTTCGCCACAGCGGTGTCGAATCCGATGTCTGGCTGCAGTCGGTGACGGATGAAAATATCGGCTTTGTGTCGCAGGAAGCGAAGCAGTTGCTGACAAAATTTCCGGCGACCGAAGCCGAATTATTCGGATACGACGTGGTCGTGGCGTTCGATCCGGACTGGAGTCAACTTTCCGCAGAACAACAGACGTTTCTCAACCGCTGGGTTTCTGAACATGCAGGTGGGCTGGTTGTGGTTGCAGGGGAGATTTTTACACCCAGACTCGCTCAGGAGCCGGAAGCGTTTCGCGAGATCAGTGTGCTGTATCCGGTACTCCTCAATCGGATGGCACCGGAACTTCAGTTGAGTCAGCGCGCAGATGAACCGTGGCCGCTTACGCTCACACCGGAAGGCCGTGCGACGGAGTTCCTGAAGATCGCGGATGAGACTGGCAATGCCAGCGTGGATCTGTGGCAGACGTTCAAAGGCATTTATCGGTCATATCCCGTGCGGGGAGTGCGTGACGGTGCCGTGGTGCTGCTGGAATATGGTAACCCGAGGGCACGCACAGAACAGGGGCAGCCGCCATTTTTAGCGTCGCAGTTTTACGGGACAGGACGCACGATTTTTGTTGGCTCAGCGGAGACATGGCGACTGCGGGAAATTTCACCTCAGGGCCATCAGCAATTTTGGACTAGTCTGATTCGTGAAGTCGGACAGGGACGTCGTAGTCGCGGCAACGCACGTGGTCAATTACTGCTGGACCGAACTGACGTTGCGCCGGGTCAACCCGTGAGTATCCGCGCCCAATTATATGACTCTCGACTCCAGCCGCTGATTACGGAGTCTGTTCCGCTGACAATCGTGGATGCAGAAGGCCGGACGCTAACGGTGCCTGATCGGTTGTTAGGTGACAGTCGCGGGGCAGGGCAGTACCTTGCTAGTTTTCGACCGCCAGTGCCGGGAATCTATCGGATCTCAGTGCCCGTGCCTGAATCGTCGGACGTGCTACAAGCTTCACTGGATGTTGTGCTTCCGAGTCTGGAATCCCAGAACCCGACGCTGAACACGGAACTGCTGACAAATCTGACTCGTGACACCCAAGGGCGTTATCTCCCCGTGTCAGAACTGGCAACGCTGCCGACACTGCTGCCCGATCAAAGCCAGCCGGTTGTCGTAGATGAACAGCTCCGCACATTGTGGGATCGCCGCTGGCTGATGTTCCTGATGGTTGGCCTGCTGGCGTTTGAGTGGATTATGCGCCGCGTGTGGCGGTTGAGCTGAGTGAACGGTCCGCTGAGCCCGTGCAGAAACGAATCGTGCAACCTGACGCCGCAGAAGTGAAGACCGCTGTTTATGCGTTGTGACTCTCGCTTCCCGTTTCAGCCGCGCCAGGGCTTGTTCCGCGCACCGGTCTTGCCTGGGGAGTGAAACTTCTTCTTGACCCAAGCATCGACGGAGTCGTGTAGTACATCATTCGGCCTGCTCCATCGGTCGTTTTCTTCTTTCCAAACCGCTTCGCCTGCTCATCCGTGAGGGATAAGATGTACGAGATTGCATTCGTACGGACCTGTACTTCAATGTGGCGTGCCTCCAGCCCGGAAGAACCTGGTCGAACCGCGAGCAGGTCCGTCGCGCTGACTCCGAAGCGTGCGCCCCTGATCGTAAAGTAGCCCGCGCGGTTAAGCCATTCTTCGACAAGCGACTCAGCAAGGAGGGACATAGCTTCTGCGGCCTAACATGCTGTATACCAAATTCAGCCTGAGATAACACACTGCAGGGAATTGGGATGGTCAAGACGGAAATGGGAATCAGTGCTGGCCGAGTTCCGAAAGCGATTATTACAACGGAGGACCCAGCGCGGGGTTCGCCTGCAACCATCGGCGAAGTCGGGACAGGAGTCCAGCGTGGTCAATCAGGCATGCACACATGCAGCAGAAAAATTGATGGCAGAAAAATGAATCGCAGAAGAACCTCCAGTCGTGGCCTGTACTTTTCTGTCGGACCTGACTTCTGCAATCAGGCGGGTGAAAATCTTCGCGGCACAACAAGAAATCAACTGTTAGCAGGCCAGAGAGCACGGAGTTTGAATCGCAATTGGATGAGCTCTGCCTAGTTATTGGATTTCGAACTCAGTTCGAGGAATGGCGCTTTGCCGAATGATGGAACGCAGGGTACCCACACGAAGCTCCGGGTGATCGGGCACCGGCACTGTTGTCGTACCGGTTGAAGTGGCACGCTGCATTACGACGTGACTGCCGCGTTGGCGCACCTGTTGAAAGCCGTGTGCCGCCATGATCGAACAGACTTCTCGTCCGGATAGAACTCGAAGCCTAGGCAATCGACACCTCAACATGCGTCACAAACACATCTTCTCCAAGGCGATCGCTGATTTCATCGGGAGACGCACATTCGAAAAACAGCTCCAATGCTTCCCTGAGATTATCGCGAGCCGTCTGAATACTGTCCCCCTGACTGGCAATATCCAATTCAGGGCACAGTGCAACAAAGCCATCATTTTCCCGCTGTATGACGGCTGTCAGTCGTTTATTCATTGGCTTGAACCCAAATTTGATCAACGCGAAACAAAGCACATTGCGGCGACAGCACTGAAAGGAATTGTACAATGAACTTACTAAATTGCCCACACATCCGGCACGTTGCCAATTCGTTTCTGTATCAGCTTTTTCAAGTTTCCAACGAATGCATTGGGGCCGCACGTTCCGGTTCCGCCTTTTCGAGCGCATTCGTCACCGACATTGAGCCACAGAATTCCGATGCCTCCCTTAGAACTCTGGGTAGTTCCGAAGCTTAAACAACTTCTTCAACCACCGGATTCGTCAGTCTCCCGATCCCTTCGATCTCAATTGTCACTTCATCGCCTGGCTGCAGGAATACGGGCGGCGTGCGCGCCGCACCGACGCCGTGCGGAGTGCCCGTCAGAATAACTGTGCCGGGCGCCAGAATTGTGCTGGCGCTGAGGAATTCGATCAGTGTCGGAACGTCGAAGATCATGTCGTTAGTATTCCAGTCCTGCATGGTGTTGCCATTCAGAATGGTGCGGATCTGGAGGGAGTTGGGGTTTGGAATCTCATCGGCCGTGACGAGACACGGGCCAAGCGGGCAAAATGTGGCGAACGTTTTCCCGCGACACCACTGACCGCCGCCGCCATCTTTCTGCCAGTCGCGGGCACTCACATCGTTGGCACACGCGTAACCTAGGACATGCGACAATGCATCGGCGCGGCTGACGTTGTGGCAGCGTTTGCCGATGATCACGGCAAGTTCGCATTCATAGTCCACTTTGTCGCTGTGAAGTTTGCGCGGCAGCACGATGGGATCGCCTGGATTCTGCAAAGCGGTCGCCGTCTTCATGAACAGGACGGGATGCGGCGGAAGTGCCTGCTTGCCTTCTTCGGCATGCTTGCGATAGTTCAGACCGATGCAAAGGATCGCCGCCGGTTCCAGCGGTGCAAGGATTTTGGCAGCGACGACAGTCTTGCCGGTCGACGTCAAGCCGTCGAACAAACTGCCCTGCAGGCGTTCCAGTGAACCGTCAGCCTTCTGGCTGGCAAAACAAACATCACCATCGACTGACTGGATTCGGACAATTTTCATGAGACCACTCGCGACTGTTGTTGTAAAGTTGAATGCTGAACAATTCATACCTGAAACACGCCGAGTCGTGTCCAGGAAGCGGAAGAGTAGCGAACGGGAACCAGATGCAACAGCGAGACAGACCTACTCTTTTCGGATAGCCTCTCAGTGACGCACGGTGCTTAACGCGGAATCGTTGAATCCTCGTCACTCAGAAAGTAGCCTCTACTTTCCAATTCTGCAACCCGTCAATTGAAGAGCCGGTTATGAGCCGATGTGTTGCTTTCAGCTGCGTAATATTGGTCGCGACAGCCGCGATCATGCTGCGGCTGTACCAAATCGAGTCTCACAGGTTTTGGCTGGACGAAGCGTATTCGTGGACGATGCCGCAGACGTTGAAATGATTTGGCAAAATTGCCGTGACTGACAGCGGCCTTGATCACCAATTCGGCCATACGTGTGGTTGGCGATGGCGGCTGTTCAGTAATTCGGACTTGCAAAGAGAGCGTGGAGGTCTTGGCATGCAGACTGCCGCAACGCGGCGCAATGTGAAAGCCTGGGGCATCGCCCCAGGAATCGGGCAATCTCGAACACGAATGCCCTGAAGGGGCGGGATGGAGGAATGCCTCAACATTTCGCCCCTTTAGGGCTTTTTCTGCCGCGATCCATTTTTCCCAGGGCGATGCCCTAGGCTTTCACATGTCAGGCCTTTGGCCCGGGCTTCTCTGTACGTCTCCAAAGAACATCTCCTGGCCGAATCCGTAATCATGGCCCAGAAAGCAAATGCGATTCATCCGTGGAATCAGTGTTATCCGTGGTCAATCCCACTGCCGTTCTTAACCACGGATATCTCGGATGACACGGATCTGGTGCGAGCCGACGGAGCGGCTCGCCTATTCGTAGGTCCGCCGCTCCGTCGGCGGACACCATTCGTTGTGCCTGAATCAAAATCTTCTTTGGAAAACCAAACTCTCCACGTTCGCAGAAGAGAAATTCGCAGAAAAACATTCCAGAAAACTTTGTGGTGAGTATTGACAACGAGGATTTTGCTGTGCAGCATGAGGCGTACTCAATCGCTCGTGCCCCAGTAAATCCGTTTCTGTGGAAGCCGCCGATGCTCGACAATTCTTCGATTTCGCGACCCAAGCTCCCAAGCTCCCAAGCTCCCAAGCTCCTTGGCGATTGCTGGAACGCTGGGTGTTCTGTTAGTGATAGTCTTCGTTTTTGAGTCAATGCAAATTTCGGCGACAAACGATTCTCCGAAAACACATGCTGAGCTGACAGAAGTAGAAGAGAGCGTAATTCAAGGTGCGTACCAGATTCTGGCTGGGCTCGATATCCCTGTTCACTTCTCCGATCTGCGTACCGCGAAAATCATGCCTGGCCCACTTGCTGATCAGGTACGTGATCTGGTACTGCGATTTGAACCGGCTTTGGCCGTGCATAAAATTGAGCTCGGCGATTCCCGCGACTTCTTTCCAGTCGGCATGTGCCTTGCTGCATTCCGATCCGATGGATCGGGAGTCCTTTCCAAAAGCGATGGGGGTAGTCGATCGGTCGTTCTTGCGAGCGGCCAGCGCCGCCGTTTCATTATCGGGGAATGGAATTGTGTGATCGCATTTAAAGTTGGAGCGCCCCTTCTGAATGTAAAAAGCATCTTTCAGCGACGCGTTGTCGATTTTGGATGTGTTACGACTGGAACTGTCGTAAATGTGCAGGTGCCCCTTCAAAACACTCGTTCCACGCTGGTCACCTTGGGAGTTGGGCCGGTGCCTTGTGGCTGTATATCGCCGACAATTGACACTGAAGAACTTTCACCTGGTGATGCAGCAACGTATGAGATTAAGTTCGATACATCAGGAAAGGCTGGTTGGATAGAGTATGACTTGCCGGTCTCAGTTTGTTTTTTGGGTTCAACAATTACAGAAACAGTACGGATTTCCGGAAGAGTCGTTGAATCCCAATACCTTTCATCGACGGAGTTTTCCATCGGCGTACGCAATCTCACTGATCGGGTGTCACGGACCGTAAAATGTGGCGATGGAACGGCGTTCTTTTCAATTGATAATGTTGTATGCGAGCCAGGATTGCGGTGTACCGAAACAATCGTGGAAGAGGAGAGACTGGATCGAGAACTGATATTTACCTTGGAGTGCGTGGAGTTGGGTCTTGGGCGTCATTATGTGGCAGCTGATGTGAAGTATACAGCGGCAAATGGCGAAGCGAGTCAAGACAAAGTAACCTTTTCGGTCGATATAATTCCCGAGTTGAAATAGCAGTTTTGAGGAGCGATCAAGATGGCTGATCGAGTATGGAGCAGATACAAGCAATTGCAACAAATGGCCGAGCAATGGACCTTCACTACTCCTGCCAGCAACACAGATTTATGGCGCCAAAGCTTGGCCTGCGTGGTTTGTTCAATTTGTGTTGGGTTCTTCAATTTGTGTTCCGCAGATGATGCCGCAGACTCGACGCGACACAAGTCGGTTGTAAAGGCGATTACACAGCGACGAAATGATCTATCGAGGAGTCGCGTGGAATTTAAGTATTGGCGAGTTAACATTCGTGGTGCAGAATTGGGAGATGTGGCTGACGAACTTCAAGCGAAATTACGACAGATGGAGCTTTCACCAAGCTTGCTGGCGGCGTTTCCGAATAGTGCCATCGTGGAGGAAAGTTCGGCGACGATGGATATCGACATCACGAGTAATCGGATTTTTCGGTGGGAGAATTCACGAAGTAATGCAACACAACCTGCAGTGGAATCTCTATTGCGCGAGAATCTGTCAGAGGAGAGTGGCGAGATTCAGGTGCGTTTTGGGCCAATCCGTTCAATCTATTTACAGAATGGCGACGAAAGTAAGTTCCTTAATCAGGATGAGAACAATCTTTCGGTCTTCAAGGCTAACACTTATCGAATGGATATCACGCCTGAAAGGCTCGATCCTTCGTTCGTCGACTGGCGGCCATCACTTATAACAGGGCCGAAGGTTCTCGTATCGGAGGAACTGTCGTTCATGCCGGAAGATGCATTCCGATGGGAGTCAGAAACCAAGTCGTCCCGTGCTTTGCATTGGTTCGCGATGCAGGACGGCTTCCCGTTGGAGTGGCGGCTTCTCGATTTAAACGGACACGTGAAGCAGGTGGGCTGGGCGGCTCCTGGGCCGAATTCGTCTGGTGTCGATTCAGTGCGAACGGTGCATCAATTGGTCGCTGGCGAGGAAATTAATGATGGCATTTTGCTTTTCGTTTTGAGTGTGAACAACTGGTTTGTGGGCGATTCGCTACCCAAAGTGGACACTACTCTTGAATTCGTCGAAGCTAAACCGCAGGTCACAATCGATGCTGCAATGGATACAGCGAAGCCAGTTGTCACTGTTACCGATCCTGCTCTCGAAAATCGCATTACGCGCCGAAGTAAACATTGGTTTTTTCAAATTTCGCTTTGTGTTGCGGTTGGAATAATCATGTATGTCATATGGAAGCAACGATCGATCCGACAATCGAAAAGGTGATGTTCATCGTTCGGACATCCGTGAAGTAGACCACCTCTTTCCAGAATAGGAATGAACATGAATACCGCAGTCCGACTGTTTGCAATGGTATCAATATTTCTTTCACCATTTTCCATGGTCGGACATGTGTCCGCCGATTATCCTCCCGGAGGGCGACAATATTTTTACTGTGTGCGGAATAGCTCTTGTATAGGAGTCTCGCTAGCTGGGTGTGACCCCCACGGTTTTTTTTGTTCCGACAATATCGCGAAGACTTGCGAGAATTCTCCTGGTTGCATTTGGAATTTTGATGGCGTATGCATGGGACCAGCTTTAGCAACGTGTTGGTCAAATCCGAACGGCCAGACTCTAACGACTGACTGCATCGGGCATTGCGGGCTCGTAGTGTACAACACATGCTCGTGCAGTTGTGGCTCAGCCGGTCCTGGTGCCGGTGGCGTGATCGTAAACCATCCAGATTGCTATAGTGAACCATTCGCGGAAATGCCATAACCCTCTTGGATCGCTGAAGCGAAAACCATTATCTGGAGCGATGTTTAAGCGATTGATCTGTTCGAACTTGATGCCTGTGGCGAGTGGCAATTGGAAACATTCGGCATCCAGTCGTAATTTCGCTTTCAAACGTTACGAATCCAGACGTGGATCTCAGCGACGGAGCCATTATGATCTTTACGGTCCTGACGGGGGTCACATGACTGGACGTGCCGGTTTGATATGCCTGTCGTCCGTGGTCACGGCAGGCATGATCTTGCGATGCGATCAAATTGGTTGCCGCAGTTTTTGGCTGGATGAGGCCTATTCATGGACGATGGCGACAAGGTTTTCATTGCGCGAGATTGTCTTGCGAACGGCGAACGATTTTCATCCGCCGTTGTATTACATCGTGCTGAAATGCTGGATAGCGATCGTCGATGATTCTGAAGTCGCTCAGCGATCGCTATCTGTTTTGTTCGACTTGTTGACAATGGTTTGTCTGTACCAGTTCTGTTGTGATGCGTTTGCGGCGAAGAAAGGTTCGTGCAATGACGAGAATGTAGAGTCTCGCAGATCGGTTGGGTGTCTTGCCGCGGCGTTCTATGCCGTGAATGCGATTCATATTCACTGGTCGGTCGAAACTCGCATGTATTCAATGGCTTCGTTTCTGGCGGTCCTGTCAAGTTGGCTGCTGGTGCGGAGCATTTCAAGTGCGGAACGGCAATGGTGGTTCGCTTATGTGCTTTCGGTGACGTCTCTCTTGTACACGCACAACTACGGACTGTTTACCGTGTTTGGACAGGCATGTTTTGTCGTTGCGCTGCTCGGCAAAAACTTGGTCACTCAACCGTGGAAGCGATATGATGTGACGACACGTGGCAGCGATCTTTCAAATTCGCTCGTTTCGATGGTCACTGCAGCGATTGTGATCTGTGTCTCGTTCCTGCCCTGGTTGTCAATACTGTTCAAACAGACTGAGCAAGCGCACGCAGGATACTGGATTCCAAAGTTTGAATGGTGGACGATTCCAAAAACGTGGGTCGACTTGTTGATTCATGAGGACAAACCCGTGGAATTCCGCGATTCGGCAACCACACTTACCACTTCTCTGGTTTCCCTGACCGTCATATTTTGCTTCGCGTGGAAGGTTAGAACTCGTGGCGCGGTGCTGCTACTCGCCGTAATCGTTTCTCCGATTGTTTGTTCTGCGGCGATCTCCGTCATTGCGCTGCCGATCATCACCTCCAAACATTATTTGACAGCCTGCGGGTTCTTCTTTTGTGCGTTAGCGTATGTCATACGCATCCTGTTGCCGAGGCCAGTCTCGAACGCAGCAGCAGGGATATTGATTGTCAACATGCTTTACGTCCACTTGTGCTATCGCGACGAACGTCAAATCTGCGAAAATAGCGGTCTACGAGCAGCTGTTCTTCACTTGGCAGATCACATCCAGGAGGGTGATTCTGTCGCCGTGGCGAACCAAGGAATGCTGCTTACCACTCGTTACTACATGTCGCGAATGTTGCGTAATTCGGAATCGAAAGACGTGGCGACGGCAAAATTATTTTATTCTGTTCCGCTGATTTCATGGCTCGGGTCGGCGCTGATTGACGAGAAGGATCGAATGTCGGCGAACGAACTCACACTGTCGAACAGGAAGCGAGTCTGGGTGATTGGTTCAACTGGTGACTCGCCAAGAGGATTGGATGAATTGCCTGCGAGTACTTGGGCAGAGCGATCGGCTGTTGCATTCCGCAGCAAATATTCATTTGAAGGCGACATCCGTCTATGGCTTTACATGCCGCGGGAGTCGAGTTGACTCGCAAAAGACTAGCATGTCCATCGTGCGGTGAAGAGATGCCGGTGGGAATGGTTTCGTGCCGTTATTGTCGGGCCCCGCTGCATGCTGTGGTGGTTGAAAATTCCTCGTTCATTTTGCCACTGCCACCGGACAATGACGGTTCAGTATCCACGCCGGTGGTGCCGCCAAACGTTCCAACGATTGAGCCTCGCAAGGGACGGCGTGTTGCCGAAGGACGTCCAGGAGAGAAGCGATCGAAAGGGACAGCACCGGCACCGCAGTCGAAAACCTCGGCACAACCCCTGAAAGCAAAAGCGACGGCGGTCGCCACGAATGAACAGTCACTGGCAAACGTCAGCCGGCCACCGGATTTCGAAACGCGGGCCAGGGTCTTATCGTGCGTTGTTGTGCTGTTGTTGCTGGCTCCATTGGCGGTGTCCGGCCCGGTTCCGGGTGATCCTTCGCCACTTTCTTTCACATGGCCGATGATTCATTCGGGCGACGAACCGCATAATCTGGTGTTGATCAATAGTGTCCTCAATGACGGCGATTTCGACGTCAAAAACAACTATGCGGACTCGCATTCCGGTGGCAATCAGGGAGGACGAAAATTTGGTGGATGGGTGTTGGATCATCATGTCGCGTGGTATCTGCAGGATCGGTACGTGCGATGGTGGGAGATCTATGAAACGGACGAGAAACTCTGGAAACGCGACGCTAGCGAACATCCTATTCCAACTCGCAAGCCGAATTTCGAAAAGACCGATTTAGGCGATCAGGAGTATTCACGGCATTCGCCAGGATTTGCGGTTGTCACGTCGCCGTTTCTGGTTTTCTTTCGCGGGACGAGCTTGCTGGAATCTGCGGCGTTGTTGGCAACGACATTGATGAGTATTGCTGGATTTTTCGCCTACTGCATTCTTGTGCGTCCGTATGTCACAAATCCCTTTCAAGCTGTTTTGTTTGGTGCGGTGGCGTATCTGGGTTCTCCGCTCTGGCACTACGGAAGAACTTTGTATGTGGAAGCGTTTGCAGCGGGTTTACTGATCTGTGCTTACGCGGCAGTATTACGCGGCTATCGCTACTTGACGGCTGGTCTGTGCATCAATGCGGCGATTTTGATTCGAGGCGAATTCATGCTGATCGCACTGCCGTTGTTGGCTGAGCCACTGTGGCGGCGGGATCGTGTGTGTTCCTTGTGCGTTGGGATTCCCGCAGCTTTCGCGATTTGTCTGAAACTGCTGTGGAATCAGCGAATGCGTCATGGCTGGACGCACAACGCGGAGCTCTGGGAGTGGGGTTATCCGCTGGAAGGCATTTTTGGTTTACTTCTGTCGTGGCAACATGGGATTTTATTGTTTGCTCCGGTGCTGATCCTGTCCGTTTTCTGTGTGCGACGATGGTTTCGCGAACATCAGCGGGACGCGATTTTGATGTCAGCGGCGGTCGTCAGCTACGGGTTGCTGATGGGTTCTTCATTACAGTGGTGGGGTGGAACGTGTTATTCTGCCAAGCTGTTAATTCCCGTGTTGCCGTTGATGCTGGCACCGATGGCGATGATCGGAAGCAGCCGCTTGTGGAATTCTGATGCACGGGTGTTTGCCGCGATCGGGTTGTTGATGGTGATTTCGGTGGAGTTCGGTGCGATTGCTGCGTTTGCCTGTGAGCACATCCATGAAAAACATCCCGTGCAGTTGATGTGGTAGACGATTGAGTTTAGGACAAGAGTGATGTCGTACGCAGCAGGTCAGAATGAGGTTGGCAGAAATCGTTTAACGGCGAGCCGCAGGCGTAGGCGGAAGC
>QWQG01000100.1 GCA_003670925.1 Planctomycetota bacterium
CGAGTCCCGTGATGATGCGTGCGGCGCGGAAAGAACTTGGGCTCGCGGCGGCGGATACCACGATGATCGGCGACACCATGGATACGGACATTCTGGGAGGCGTGCAGTTGGGATATCGCACAATCCTTGTCCTTTCTGGATCGACAAGTCGGGATGATCTGAAAGATTTCGCGTACCGACCGGATCTGGTCGTAGATTCCATTGCCGATCTCCTCGATCCGACACCGGCAATTCAGCGTTTTCTGAATGATGATCTGCCTGCCGAATCGCTGGTGGCTGGCTGAAAATGAAAAGACGCCCGGAGCATTTCGGTCCGGGCGTCTTCATCGAGCAGAAGTGGCGTCACTTCCATTCAGACCATAAATCACTGAATTGAAAAACCTTCTAGGTGGGAATTCGTTTTGGCGTACTCATTGAGCTTCGCCTTGTAATCCAGTGTCGGGTTGGTCACACGAAAACTGCACACCTGATTTCCAGTATCAGTCTGAATGTCGCTAATGCCATCAATTTTGGTCAGATCGCTTCGCACGGAAGCGGCACAGCTGCCTCACGTCATGTTCGGCACGCTCAGGGACACAAGAACTCCCTCGGCCGTCTTAGAGGCAGCAGGAGCAACAGCGGGTGTCTGTAAAACTTCAACTGAAACGGGATCCGTCTCAGCCACACAGCCCGCGATGGATGCCATGACCCAACCGGTCAACAGCATTGGTACAAACTTCTTCACAGTCATTCTCCAGAAGAAACCAACAACACACAAAAATGGTTGTGAGCCATCACCGTTCAAGGGCTTACCTGAAAGGTGACCCACTCGACCAACCCGACACGCAAATGACGCCGTTAGCGTCATTTGCGTGTCGAGCCGATGTGGCACTCGACATTTTAGGCTGCCATGCGGGTACTGGACACAGAATCTCCGGAATAGGGCAAGATGAGCCTGCTATTCCTCGCGTGCGGATAGTTTTCCAGCGTCTTCCGGCGTCAACGCCCGATCGAAGACCGCAATTTCATCGAGACGTCCTTCCCAGTTATTTAGATTGTCGCTGCGACCACCGAAATAGAACTGTTTGAATTCCGCCGGGGACACGGGAACCGAATCGTGTTGAATCTCCGGTTCGGCGTTTCCATTCAGATACACTCGGATCGTCGTCCCTTCCCGGATCATAACCACATGATTCCATGTCCAGCGATCAATCGTAGTCTTCCCGATCAAGGGATTTTGGCCGGTGCTGTCGCCATGCTGAAAGATGAGCTTTCCTGGCACTGTCGCCGTGCCTCCGATTCCCAGATGATCACCCCGAGGACTTAGTCCGTGATTATTATCACGTGACACGATCCAGCCTGCGGTGCCTCGCCCTTCATTCGGCATTCCGTTCCAAAGCCATAAGGAAACTGCATAATGATCATTCAATTCCGGAAAGCGCGCGCTCAATCTGCCGCCGGCAAAATGCGCCGCGCGATTGGTTTCGGACTCAAGGCAAAACGCATCCGATCGCGGCCCTGCCAAAAAGAACACCACTCCCGGTTCATAGACGGCATCGTGCTGATGTGGCGATGTATCAATGGCGTGCGGGGCTGCGAGGTCGTCCATCCGCCACCATGCCACGGGCTTCAAGGCGGCAATAGCCTCTGCGGCAGCACCTTGTGTTTGGACAAACGGCCGGCGAGTTTTTCCGGTGACTTCTTCTAGCAACTGCAAGTCGGCTTCCACAATTTTAGGTTCCGCCAACACTTCCAGCCCAGCTGACCGAGCAGCCCACGTATTGTAGCCACCGAGCAGATGTTGTTCCGGAGGAGGAATATACCCATCGCCACCATTTGCGAGTTCGATCACCATGGTGTGTGGCAATGGTGACTGAAGTTTCAATTTCAGCCCGGTGAGGGCATACGTTTCATTGGGAGTTGTGGCGATAGCAATCTCGCCAATCCGCAGCGCTTGGACAACAATTTCCGTGGATTGAAGCTGGTGCAGGATCACCTGTTCGCGAGCATAGACTTCTTCCGTTGTTGATGGCGGTTTGTCTCCGAGCGTTGCGACTATGCGTGTGGCCCACTCTAACAACTGCGTATTGGGTACACGATAGTTGAGCGGCAGCCGGCGTTCGGCCATCGCAAGTTCGGACGTTGCGGAATATGAGATGGAACGATAGGCGTCCAACGCGATCTTCAACAGGCCATCAGTGTATTCCGAGACTGTCGGACTTTGCAGCGGTGTGTCAACCGCCTGATTGTAGTCGCGTCTCCAGATATCGCCGCTGCATCCATGAGACATGATGGCGACAAACGGATGAGCGTCGTCCTTTGGCGCAGCTAAAACCTGTTCCTGAAAGCCGTTGCAGAAGAGTCCAAAATAATCCGGATGCAATGCTTCGGGTACTGAGAAATAATGCATCGAAAAATTCGACAGGACCGCAAGCGGTCGGCCTTCCGGTGATTTGAAGGCGATCATCGATAAGTCCGGATCTTCCGGACCGGATTCTCCAGTCACGTTGTCCAGATTTGCACCGGCGTGCATGTTGGCACGCAGTGTCGCGTTGCCAAAAGGATCAATCCCGATCCGATCCGGGCGGATAATCCAGCGTCGAAGAGCGGTGTAGTCGGCGGCATTCCGCACGGCCCAGCCTACTTCCGCAGGCTCCAGATGAGATTCTGCCAGCGCGATGGCCTCTGCAAGTCGGTCACGGAGAAAGACGATATAGTTCTCATCGAGCTCGGTCCCCAGACAGGCCATCGACGATGGTGCTGTGTGAGTGTGTGTAGCAGAAATCAGCATCCGGTCTGGCCTAATTTTTGTCCGCAGTGCGGCGAGCTGCTTGGCATCGTCCAGCACGCTGCGACCGATCATACAGCTATCGACCACCACGATCGCAATCCGTTCCGCGCCATTGTCCAGCACAATCGATCGCGCATACAGCGGCGCGACGGATTTCTCAGCAGAGCGGCTGGTCATGCCGCCGTTAACCAGAACGGGAAACTGTTGTGGCGTGATGTCCACGATTGCGGCCCCGGCTTTTAGTTCCGCTTTTGCGGAATGGGGAGCACTGCAAACGGTCGCAACACACAAAATCAAAGTCCATGCGATTTTCATCGTTTTTTCTCTCAATTGTCGTTAGAAACAGACTGAGCGACTGTAGTACCGCAGAATTCGCGGTGAGTTGCAACTTTCCTGCGTTGGATTATTTCTGTAGGATCGCCCACAATGACAGTCAATGGTAACTGCCTTAAACGTCTGTTGTGGAAACAACTGCAGCATTTACTGGGAAGTTTATTCCACGCATTTCAACTCTCCAACAGCTACGCATGAGCCGAGATTATAACTTCCTGTGGAGCATCTTTCTGCTCCTGTTGGTCAGCCAATTGCCGATTTTCGTGCAGCAAACACTGACTCCGGATACGGTGCTGTACGATATCCAAGCGCGGTGTTTGTTGAACGGCGGCGTGCTGTATCGTGATGTGCTTGAGCCAAACCTGCCGGGAATTGTCTGGGTTCATGCCGTCGTCCGGACATTCATCGGCTGGTCTTCGCCCGCATTTCTTGGGTTTGATCTGCTTGTTGTTCTCGCGATCAGCCTGCTGCTCAGCAGACTAGCGACGTCCGCAGCGGCGAGTCAGCAGCAGAGGCATCTAATTCATGCGGCAGTTTTGCCCGGTGCGCTGCTTTTTTACTTCAGCACATCTGAGTGGTGTCACTGTCAGCGCGACACATGGATGCTGCTGCCTTGTCTGTTGGCGTTGATGATTCGCATCAACGTGCTGCAAAGAATGAAGGTGGCGTGCGTCGCCGTTCGGAAAACATGGGTGCGTCTGTTTGTGTTAGCGATGCTGGAGGGAGTCTGCTGGGCTGTCGGATTCTGGCTTAAGCCGTTCGTGGCGGTCCCGGCCTTGGCGGTGCTGATTGGGTCGCTGCGTTTTTCGCCAACCGTTCGAGTCTGGAGTCTTCATGCGCTGGCGGTCCTGTGTGGCGGAGTCCTAACGGGAATTGTCGGAGTTGTCTGGATGATTCAAAGTGGATGCTGGCCGCACTTTCTGGACATGGTTTCAAATTGGAATGGCGACTATTTTCAGGCGGGCCGCTCGCGCTGGACGTGGGATCGTTTCGTATCGCACGCAATTCGATTTCAGCCGTGGATTCTGCTGCATTTTGCGGCGATCATTGTCAGCGTCAGGACCCTCTGGATGCGGCGGACGGCAGATGTCAGCAGCACGACAGCCCATGATATCGTAGGTAATCTGTTGGCTGCGCTCTATTTGGGCTGGATCGCCCAAGCATTTTTCCTGCAGCAACTGTTCGACTACATTCATGTGCCCGGAATCCTGCTGGCATTGACAATCTGCATCAGAGGCGCCTGCCCATCTCCGGCGAGCGGTGGGCGTCAGCCCTCCGGTACCCAGACGCCGCCTGCGACATCCAACATTGCCACGGCTCGCAAAAATCTCATCATGCCTGCGACCATCGCCTTCGCCTGTCTGGTGATCGCTTCCTCACCGGTCTTCCGCTGGCATCGCCAACGTCTCTGGCTACCTTGCGTGCGAGCCTGTCTCGGGACACCGCTGTCGCCAGAGTTCCGAGACAAAATGGCTCAAATTCCATTTCCGCGTTGGAACGAACTTCAACCAATGCTGGACTACGCGCGGCAGATCGGGATCGCCGATAAATCTCTTATGGCATACAACGGCAATCTGATCCATCTATATCCGGAACTTGGATTTCAGCCCGCGACGCGTTTCGTGTACCTCGACGTGCTGGCCCGCAATTTCCCTAATCGCCGCGAGTTAATGATATCTGCTCTCGAAAATTCGCCCGTGCGATATGTCGTAAGTGACCTCCGGGAAGACGGCTGGGAAGGCGACATCCCGGACGCTGTCTTGTTACCGCCTGCGGTTGCGGAGCACCACGCGGAGCTGTGCTTTCCCTACAATCAGACGCCTTTGTTTCGTTCGGGTGGCTATGTGCTGTTTCGAATGGATCAGCCTGTGACTCGGTTGTCGAGTAACTATCTTCCGCTGGCGAAGCCGTAGTTGCAGGAGTTTGCGATGTATGATTTTCCAGCGTCCGTTCGAAGCGAGACCGACTGCACGACGATCATCACGCATTTCTGCCACCTTGCTCTACTGGCGGCTCTGGTCTAGTTGGTCATTCGGACACCACGCTCACATTTCGCACGCAATCTCCACATCTGGTTGTCGTTGAGCTTTATCATTTTAGTCGGACAGTTTTTACAGATTTCCTGTTACGTAACGAAACCTTTAGTCGCGATTTCATCCGGAATTATAGCTGTCTTCATTTGCATGATCGGCGCAATTCGCGTGACACTTCAATCGCAACGGGTGAGCGAATCGAAGCCAGAACTGAGTATTCTCGAAATCGCGGTCGTCGTCCTCATTCAGATTGTGTGTTTCGTCTCTGCTGACACCGATCCAAAGATCCTGAAGGCACTGCTGACAGTGGATGGGAATGAAGAGGTTGGTGAGTTTTGACAGTGCACGCAAAGTGGCATCACAGAAAGTACTGTGCCGCTCGCCTTTACTGCTTCCTTTCCGCGTACATCTTGGGAGCTCTATAACACACCAAATGTTTCGAACGCGACGGTCGCTGACATCCCACCGCGAATCGCATCTCGCACCTGATTCTCGGCGTGGACTTTATTCCATGCGGCGCGCACGACTGATGACTCAATGGCCTGCGGAACGATGACGATTCCGTCCTGATCAGCAGCAATCAGATCGCCTGGACAAATGACAACCCCGTCAATTTCTACCGGCACATCAAAGTCAATCACGCGTTGCCGATCGCGGCTGTCGTACGGACAGCGACTTCGGGCGAATACCGGAAACTTCATGCTGCGCATCTGCGCCACGTCCCGCACGGCACCGTCGACGACGACACCGATGCAGCCTGTGTTACGGGCAGCGGTCGAAAGCAGTTCTCCCCAGATTCCGGATCGCATCGAACCGGCAGCCGCGCACACAAGGACGTCGTCAGGACGACATGCATCGACCGCCGCGAGTTCCAGCTTGTAGGGTTCCGGATCGACATGCGCCATATCCGCCCACAGCGTCGTCCGACAGCGACCGATCAGAAAAACATCCGGCAGCGTTAAGGGAAGCAGTGCCACTCGGGGCGATTGATGAGTCAAGCCGGCAGCGTCCAGAGCATCGCACAACAACGGCACGGACAGGTTCGCCCGCATCATCTCAAGCGTGATCGTGGTTTCAGGCACTGCACCAGCGGAATTTGACATAGTGATTCTTTCGTAGCATCGCAGCATACATGAACAATCGTTGATGCACGGTATAACGTACCGATTGACGTACGGCAAGCTGTCCGTTCCAATTCGGAATCGCCAGTATCCAACATCTCAAAAGGAATCTCTCGTGCCTCAACCGCCGCGAATCTTCATTGCAGGCCTGTTTCATGAAACTCATACGTTTCTGGACGGCACTACGAAGTGGGACGATTTCCAGATCCTACGAGACAAAGAAATCCTGACACTGAAGGGCGACAGTAGCCCGATGGGTGGTGTCCTCGAAGTTGCTGAGCAACTTGGATGGACCGTTTTTCCGGCACTCTCCGTTGCGGCGTATCCCAGCGCAATTGTGCAGGACGATGTCTTCGAACGGTATTGGGGCGAATTTTCTGCAGCGTTGGCGAAATGCCTTGAAGCCGGCCCGCTGGATGGCATCTTTCTCGTGCTGCACGGTGCCATGACTTGCGAAACCATTGCCGACGTCGAAGGCATGCTGCTGGAACGTCTGTCGCAACAGTTGCTCGCAGCTCAACAGACTTCGTCAAAGACCATACCAATCTTCGGGGTGTACGATTTACACGCCAATTTCACGCCGAGGATGGCACAGTTCTCCCAATGTCTGGTTGCGTATCGTGAAAACCCGCACGCCGATGCACGCGAATCTGCCGTGCGCGCGGTGCGATTGCTGGATCGATGCATCCGCACATTTGAGATGCCACGAACCCTGCTGGCACAACCACCGATTGTCTGGCCACCGACCGGCACGGGCACGGCATCTGACCCGATGAAAACCCTGTTGCAAATGGCGCGACAGCTTCAGGCAGATCATCCGAACTTCTGGGAGGTCAACGTCACGGCTGGCTTCGCATTTGCAGACACCTTTGATACGGGGGTCAGTTTTGGGATCGTCACGACTGGCGATGACGACGAGGCTCGATGTAGCTTAAAGCTGCTGTGTGATCAAGCATTGCAGCTGGCCCCACTCGGTAATGTTGTTGAACGACCTGTCGCTGAAGTGCTTGGCGAATTATCTCGGAATGAACCCGGCCTCATGGTTGTCGTTGAACCGTCCGACAACATCGGCGGTGGCGCACCGGGGGATTGCACAGGATTGCTCCGGGCCTTTATTCAGAATCGATTTACAAATACGGCCGTCTGTATTTGTGACCCCGATGCCGTACAAAATTTGCAAGGCCGATCACCCGGCACACAGGTGGAACTTTCCATTGGCGGACGCGGCAGTCGGCTTGATTCTGGCCCAGTCGATCTTAACGTGAGATTTGTGCGAACATGTGACGGGCGTTTTGAACTTCGCGATCGCCAGAGCCATCTCGCATCCATGGTCGGTGACCGATTTAACATGGGTGCTTGCGCGATCGTCGAATATGAGGGGATTACGATCCTGCTGACGTCCGTAAAAACGCCACCAATGGATCTAGGCCAGTGGCTGCACGTCGGCCTTGATCCGTCGCAGTTTTCCTTCATCGGCGTTAAAGCCGCGGTGGCTCACCAGCGCGCTTGGGATCCAATCAGTAAAGGCAACGTCTGGGTCTCAACTCCTGGGCCATGTGCCAGTGACTTGAATCAGTTACCCTATCAGCAACTGCGGAGACCCGTGTTTCCGCTGGACACGATCGATTCGTAAGCGATCAGACTTCGCTCCTCTGCACTTCTGGGAGCACAGAATTGTGGAGCAGAAACATGAGTGCGGAGTAAAAACAAATCCCCAGTGAAATGTCACCGGGGATTGATTGCTCAACTTTCGCTGATGACGAATCTTTATTCGTCGTCGGATGGGTTAGCATACAGCGAACTGACGGCGCCGTTGGCTTCGTATGGCTTGCGCCCTGGCTTAGCGTAGATCCCCGAAACAGCGCCAAGAGAAGACACTTGCCGTGGAGCATTACTCACGTTCGGGCTGAGTCCGCCGTTTGTCAGAAAGCCGGGGAACTTATCCCCCGTCTTGAATGCGATGTTCTTGCGGGAGTATCCAACGTATTCCAAGAAACTGGACAAGCTGATCACATGCACGCCATTATTTAAGGCGGCTTCCTTCATTTTTGAGGCATTCTGCTGCATTTTCTGATACAGAGCCTGCTTGACGCTGTCCTGCGTCTGATTGGTTTCGCCAAGGTCACCAATGATCAGGAATCGTGTCTTCTCGGTAATCAACGCCCGGATCGGATCAGCTTCTGTCAGTTCAGTTTGGTTCTGATCAACCAGTTTTGCGTCATCGCCGATCTGAATGACAATCTTTGCGTTCGCTCCACTCACAAGTCGAATGAACTCATCTCGGTCGCCGCCCGGGTTTCCGTCAAAATCCAGCAGTCCGGCGACTGCGACTTCCAACTTTTGACCAGAGGCAAAAATAGGGGAGTAGATCGGATCCTCTTTCGCTAATGGATTGCCTGCGAGTTGATCCACAATTCGCACAACCGCATTATGGTCTCCGGTAATCTTAATAACTTCTATTTTCCCTTTGATATCTTCATTGCTACGACGGCCGACACCGCTGTTGTTCTTCTTGTAAACGGAGAATGTTGTCCCCACCCGAAGTTCATCACGACTGCCAAGATCGATCGAGCCTGTGAGGGAACTCTGATCGACAAACACCAAGCGGCCATCTTCACGCTCGAAACTTAAGTCTTCCTGCTCGCGGGCCTTCTGAGTGAGTACAATCAGGGCCTCACGTTTCTCGCGAATATCGTTTTCCAGTTCTTCAATCTGACGAGATGACTGCGTCTGCAATGTCGTAAACTTATCCTGCTCTTCACGAACGTTGATTTTAAGATCATCAATTTGTTTTTCACGAGCAATCAACTGTTCGCCGTGCAAGAGTTCCTTCTTTCGCAACTCGTCTTCTTTTTCAGCGACTTGTGCTTGCATTGACTTCATCGTGCTATCGTGCTTGCTGTTTGCGGCGTTAAGTTCGTCGGTTTTTGTTTGTGCCAAGATCTGACGTTCCGATGCCGCCGACATATTGATATCCCGATCAGTCGCATTCTTAATCATGGCCGGTTCAAGGCTTTGAGCGCTTGCAGATGCAGAACCGTCTCCCGCAAATGCTGCAATCCCTGTGCGTACTCCAGTGACAACCTCATCAGTCGGAAGATCAGGATTGCCGTGCCCGATGATCTGCTTCAACACACTCAACTGTCCAATCTGATCTTGGATCGTCGCTTTGGAACCAGACTCTGCTTTCTGTGAAGCAGTCAACTCGCGCTGTACGTCTGCACTATGAGTCCACGTCATGTACCACGCAACGCCCAGTCCAATGGTCAGCAGGACGAAGATCGAGAGCGAAATTACAAGGCCATTACCGTCTTTTGATGCCATCGAATTGCCCTTGAGCCAGCCGGAAGCCAGCGTATTGGAAAGCACAAAATACACACAACACAATTTACCACTGATCAGCTCTCACGTCGATCAGTCGGAGGATCACTCCGTCATTCCATCGGCAACGGTATTCGCTGCCGACAGGTGACTCACTGAAGTTCAGGCAATTTCTGCCGGAGTCCAGTGTTACAATGCGGATTATCTGAGCAAACGACACGCACGGATGTTCGATCAAAGAGGTCACAGCAGTCGCTCCGGTTTTCCGGCCAACGACCCTAGCTCGGAGCAAGTATTCTCCTGTTGAAGATATCCGGCAGTCTGCATGTGTCAAGTAGTTTATTCGGTCATCATACGTCGGCTTGACGAGAATGTCGTCCGCAGAACTCATGGACAACGGGTGGCCCCGTCAATTTAGACACTTGTCATTCGCGTCACTCGCCCCCCAAAACCGTCTTAATTGGCGATGTATTTCTTTGGTGCCAGTTTTATGCCAGTCGGACAACCATCTTTGAGCACCACGCAGACAGGCATTTCTTAATGCTTATTCGAAGCAATCCGTTAAAACTGCAGGATGCAGGATCTCAAGTTGTCAGGCAGGTTTGAGCTTGTTTGTCCCCCGCGCGGGTTTGCTTAAGATGTCTTATTGGAACCGAATTCGTCAGAATTCGGTCATCAATCATGAACTCCTCCTAATTCTTGTGCATCCGACTCCTCTCCATTTGTGCCCGCGGGAAGGATATTTCCCGTGGAATACACGCTTTGCGGCCATTGAACTCAATTGAAGTCACTAAAGTCTAAACGTAGTAACTCGTCGCAAAAAATCCTTCGTGTTGTCGCTGCAACGCCCGACGCAACTTGCTCAGTTAGCTGAAAAACCCTAGCATATGGAGCCTTCGGCATGTTACAGGCGAAAACAAATAACTTCGTACGTATTTGTGTTCTGTGGATTCCGTTCAAACTTGATTTTGCAAGAATTCTGCTGACATAAGGTTCTTGAGTAACTTTGGAATTGCACTTTGCAGAATCGTTTTTGATCTCGTGTTGATTCTTTAAGCTGAACGTTTCGGATTCTTGCGATCGTTCGATGTTGAGGATTCAACATTCTATATTCATCAATAGTTCTTGGATTGGGATGAAATCGTTGAGAGCCCTGATTAGCGACATTCACGGCAACCTTGAAGCTTTGAAGGCAGTGCTTGCCGACATCCGCACAAAAGGTGTGACGGAGATCTACTGTTTGGGCGATATTGTGGGCTACGGCCCCAATCCTGCCGAGTGCATTGACTTGGTCATGGACTTAAATATGTGCCTGCTGGGCAACCACGATCAGGCGGCGTTGTTCGATCCCGAAGGATTTAATGCCGGTGCGGAACGGGCTATTTTTTGGACGCGGTCCGTTCTCGAACAAGGCGTGGGACCAAAGGCTGAAAAACGCTGGGACTTCTTGGGGGAACTGCATCGACGTTTTCGTGACGAAGATACTCGCACGATGTACGTCCACGGGTCTGCGCGTAATCCGCTCAATGAATATGTTTTCCCGGACGACATTTACAATCAGGTGAAGATGGAGAAAATCTTCGCGCTCATTGACCAATATTGTTTTCAGGGACATACGCACATCCCCGGAGTCTTTACCGACACGCTGGAATTCTTTTCTCCGGAAGAGATCAACTTTAAGTACAAGTTGACAAAGCAAAAGGTCATGATCAACGTTGGATCAGTCGGTCAGCCTCGCAATAATGATCCTAGGTCGTCTTATGTCACTGTCGATGGCGACCTTGTCGAGTTTCATCGCGTGGGGTATGACATCGATGAAACGGTCAGCAAAATCTATGGCGTACCAGAACTTGACAACTTCCTTGGCGACCGACTTCGCGAAGGCCGATAGCCGTCAGCGGCCCACCGCAGCACAAAGATGCCAATCCTGAGACCGCCATGATTTTGGACAAGACGCGGACTTGTTGTCGCCTCATGCGGAAAACTCTTGCGAGTTCCGCTGGACTCTTCGCAGCCCTGTTGGTCGAGATTATCGTCTTCGGTGTGCTGCAGCAGCGATTCCTCAGTACCGCGACGTTTACGGCAGTAATCAATCAGATCCCCGCATTGACCGTGGTCGCTGTCGGAATGACGATCGTGCTGATTTCCGGCGGCATCGATCTGTCGGTCGGGTCCCTTCTTGCATTGACGGGTTCCTTCGTCGGAATCCTAATGGTCGATCATCACTTAGAACTTGCAACCTCGATCGTAGTTGCTGTGATGGCTTCGACAGTCTGCGGAATGCTCAACGGCGCTATAATTGTCGCGTTAAAACTGCCTGCGTTTATCGTAACCCTAGGGACTTTGCAGATCTTGCGTGGCGTCTGTTTCGTGATCACCAATTCTAGAACTAGATACATCGGTGCGGCGATCGATCCCATTGCTGCCAAAATCAACTGGCTGGGCACGTCGCCGGCATTCCTGTTTGCGCTAGTTGCCGTTGGGGTCGGACAATTTGTGCTCAGCCACACAATCTTTGGCAGATACTGCATCGCCATCGGAAACAACGAAGCAGCAGTGCGGATGAGTGGCATTGATCCGCGATGGACTCGGATTGCAGCGTTTTCCATCTGTGGGTTTCTGGCTGGCGTTGCTGGCGTGATTGAAACGTCGCGACTTGGTTCCGCTGATCCCAACGGTGGTGGACGCATGGAACTGGATGCTATCGCTGCAGCCGTGATTGGTGGTACGAGTCTTGCCGGCGGACGCGGTGCTGTGGTGAGTACCTTTTTCGGAGTTCTCATCATTGCCGTGCTGAAGACCGGGCTGATTCAAATCGGAGCAGGTGACGGAACAAAGTTGGTCATCACCGGCGTTGTCACAATCCTCGCCGTCGCGGCTGACTCATTTCGTACCAGAATTTCGGCACGCGTTACAACTGCATAACGAGCCTCTCCCCAGCAGTCTTTTTAGGGCCGGACCAACGAGAATCCTTGCGGTGGCTCATCACGATTGCTGCAACGCAGTCAATGTTGGTCCATCCGGCGAGTCGAGCAATAGTAACTATTTGGGTTTGCCGTCCTTCGCTCCAGAAACCGACCGCTGGTAACCCTCGACCAGTTGCTTATAACGACTCGGCGGCGCAGATTGCCTCGTAGTTGTATCTTGCTGGTCGCGGTCTCGATCTGCCTTGCCCTGCCGTGTTGTTCCGCTGGAATTGAGATCCAGACCCTTCAACATCGCGTCAAAACTTTTGTCGGAAATACTCTTTTCCTTTTGTTGCTGAGCATTCACTTCCCGCAGCGTTAGTTGCTTTTGCAATCGCTCGGCAAATGACTTGATCTCCGATTCCGTCCAGCCCAGTTCTTCCAGAAGTTTTGGATCCACAACTCCACGTTCCAGATCTTTTTGCAGGCGTTTAATGGCCAACGCTGCAGCACCAGCAGCATCGTCAGCCTGAGGATCAGCCGGTTGAGTTGGCACGGGGGCATTTGGCTGAGAACCCTCTGGCGGTTCCTTGCCATCGGGCATTCCACCTTCGCCTTGTTCGTCTTCGCCTTGTTCGTCTGTACGAGCGGTATTCGCATCCGCACGATCGATGCTTTTTACGCCACCCTTACCTCCTCCGGATTGTTTTCCACCCGACTCGTCATCACCACCACCTTTTTCACCGCCGCCTTTTTCACCGCCACCTTTTTCACCGCCGCCTTTTTCACCACCGCCTTTTTCACCACCGCCTTTTTCACCACCACCTTTTTCACCACCACCTTTTTCACCGCCGGCTTTTTCACCGCCGGCTTTTTCATCGCCGCCTTTTTCACCACCGGCTTTTTCACCACCGGCTTTTTCACCACCGGCTTTTTCACCACCGCCTTTTTCACCACCGGCTTTTTCACCGCCGGCTTTTTCACCACCGCCTTTTTCACCACCGCCTTTTTCACCACCGCCTTTTTCACCACCGCCTTTTTCACCACCGCCTTTTTCACCACCGCCTTTTTCACC